>NZ_JADQAH010000057.1:0-13841 GCF_022129225.1 Psychrobacter sp. Ps7
ACCGCCGACATTCTGCGTGTAAGGCAGACGCTCTACCAACTGAGCTAATCACCCTTTGAACAATTGCTAAGCAATTTATTCAACATCAACTGAGCTCTAAGTTTGTCACTAAGCTCTGCTGCTGTGGGTGTGTATTATATAGATTTACACATGGCTGTCAAACAGTTTTTTAACTATTTTGAAAAATAATTGAAAATACTGTCTGAAAGTTATTATTAATAGTAGTCTGAGGCACGTGTTTACTAAGGTTGCTGCCTAAAAACTTATTATGGTTAGTCATTGTTTGATGGTCAAAAACTACTATACTGTTGAGGGTGTTTTACGACTCATGCTTTATTTTATGTTGATTGTTGGAGGCGGGCA
This sequence comes from Psychrobacter sp. Ps7, assembly GCF_022129225.1. Classification (NCBI taxonomy): domain Bacteria; kingdom Pseudomonadati; phylum Pseudomonadota; class Gammaproteobacteria; order Moraxellales; family Moraxellaceae; genus Psychrobacter; species Psychrobacter sp. Ps7. The sequence goes on from NZ_JADQAH010000057.1 coordinate 364, forward strand.
TAGAAAATTCCACTATTGAACAAACTTTTACGACCTGGTCTTGGGGAGACTTCGCAGGCTTGGGTCTGGTATTGCATATTGTTCTCATGATAGTAATGACGCTACGTGTTGTATCGGTGCAGCGCAATATCGGTGTGTCTATTGCTTGGATTGCTGTGCTCTATACCTTGCCTCTTTTTGGTTTCATCGCTTACATACTATTGGGTGAGCCGATGATAGGGCGGCGCTATCGTCAACGGGTAGACCAAGCAAGCTTATTGATGGATGATATGGCACGGCGTGAGAATTTAGTTTTTGATCAGGGACAAGAGCTGCTGTCAGCCAACTACCGCGGTGTCAGTCAAATAGGCACGCGTTGGACGGGGCTGGGCGTGTTTCCTAATCACAATATGCAGCTATTGACGGATCCTCATACTATCTTTCAGCGATTAATCGAAGATATCAATGCCGCTCAGAGTATTATCTTGATGGAGTTTTATATTGTTTATCCTAAAGGACAAGTACTAGAGGTGATAGAGGCGCTGTCAGCGGCAGCGCAGCGTGGTATTGAGTGTCATATATTGGCCGATAGCGTGGGCAGCTTTAGTTTCTTTAATAGTAGCGCGCATCGTACTTTAGAAAAAGCAGGTGTCTTTGTCCATCAGTCACTACCAGTGGGTTTATTTAAAACGCTATTTAAGCGCTCTGACTTGCGCAATCATCGTAAAATTGTGGTGATTGATGAGCACATTGGCTATATCGGTAGCTTTAACTTGGTCGATCCAAGATTTTTTAAACAAAATAAAAACGTTGGACAGTGGATCGATGTGGCGATACGCACGACCAGTCAACACTCTATTAGTATTACGACCGCCATGGCGATCGTGGTGGCCACGGATATTGGTGCGGAAAATAACGACAATCTAGACGCGCTCAATCAGCGAGTAAATGGCTATACTCGTAAACTATATGTGATGAACCCAACCATTAATGATTTAAACAGTCGGGTGAAGGTATTGGCTGGTGAGATCGACTATCATAAGCAGCCAAATATTGGCTCGACATCGATTGTGATACCGAAGATGCCGATGGTAGAAGGGGTGCTGGCGCAGCTGATACCCTCCGCACCGCAAGTGACTGCCCATGTGATTTACAATACATTGGTGACCGTTATTCATCGCGCCAATAAACGCATTCGTATTACCACACCGTATTTTGTACCTGACGAGGCGCTCTCGGGAGCATTAACGATCGCTGCCAAACGTGGGGTTGAGGTGACACTGATTGTCCCTGAAAAGGTGGATTCATTTCTTGTACAGCATGCGTCACAAGCCTATTATCAAGAGCTGCTCGAGGCAGGCGTGACGATTGCCTTGTTTAAGGGTGGTTTGTTGCATACCAAAACAGTGGTTATCGATGATGATTATTGTTTATTTGGTACTGTAAACATCGATATGCGCAGTTTTTATCTAAATATGGAAGTGAGCTTGGCCATTTATACACCAGAGATGGTCGCTCAAGTGGCTGATTGTCAAGAAGTCTACTTACAAAGTTGCCGTTTTTTGAGTTTAGAGCAGTGGCAACAGCGCCATGGTGCAGAGCGTTTGTTTGACAATGTGGTACGCTTATTTAGTCCTTTATTGTAGCATTTTCAATTTTAGGGTAGGGTAAACGACTGATGTCAGTTTAGTGCCATGATGACCTTATTTTTATTACTATTAATTTATCCCGATAAAGGATGCGCTTGTCTATGTATGCATCGTCTGCATCACCTCTAACGCCCTTTGACTACATTGCAGCAGGCTATTGGCAAGACTTTCTAGCGGATCGTCCTATCGCTGGTGGCATTGCTTACGAAAGCGAGCTTCGTGATTGTATATTAGATGAGTCATTGGCAAGCTTACAGCGAGTTGATACGCTGCTGTCGCACATACGCCGTGAGATGGTTAAAACTAGTCGATGGCATGAAGAGAGATTATTGCTCGATGAAGGCTATCGTAACTTTATGGTATTTTTGGCGTTTTATGCAGGGCGAGTATTGGCACAGCAATGGCAAAGTACGCCGCATTGGTATGGACAGTTTGAGCTACATAAGCGCTATCCTGAACTGGCTCTTACAACCGATGATTTTTATCAACATCTGGCGGTTGTCTATTGTCAGTCGGCTGATGCTAATAGCGTTACGTCATTGTTTTTTGCCCTAGAGCCGATAGGATTACGGTTATTTGGTCATATTGATCGGCCATTTGCAGCCGTACAAGGCGGTCAAGTGGCTAGTGGTTTATATCAAGCGGTTAGCGCAAGGTTGCCACATGCGCACGACAATCACGTTGCTAATTCGATCACACCAGCCATTAATATCAGCACACCAAATCCAAGCGCTAGTGTAGAGCGCATTAAAACGGCTGATAGTCAGAAACCGTTAGAAAAAGAAGGGTTGAGTCATACGCCACATGATGTGCCAGAATTTCAGAATCTGTCTCAGCAAGAGAGCCAAACTAAGCCTGTGCTGTCTAAATCAGAAACAGTACAACCTCATACAACCTCAGAAAATACGGTATTAGAGCAGCCACTACCATCGTCAGTGCCTTCTATTCAAGAATTGCCAACGCCCGCGATTTTTACGCAATTGCTCGTAGAGCTGGATAACATAGAAGTCGTTCAAACGGCTGGCAATAGCGAATATCAGCAAGCACATAAAGTGCTAGAGCAGTTAGAACAGTATATTGCCAAGCAAAGCAAGCCACGCGCGCAAATGAGCCTTTCAGAGAGTCATTTGACGACAAAAAAGCAAGCGCTATTAACACTACAAGAGGCGGCGCAGGCGGGTAATAGCGCTGCCATGCTACATTTGGCAATGTATGAGTTACTTGGTGAAGGATTAGCGGTTGATAAGGGTGCTGCTACAGCGTCAGGGGTTGAGTGGGTTAAGCAGGCAGCCAGCAAAAACGACAGTCGTGCGCAGCGCCTACTAAGCAAGATGTATTACCAAGGGGTCGGCGTGGCGCAAGATGTAGACACTGGTAAATATTGGCTAGAGCAAGCAGCGGAGAATGGACATGCGGAAGCGGCGAGCGTAGTAGGGCAATGGCAACAGGCGCAAGCGCTGATAACGACACAAAAACAAGAGCAACATAGCATGAAGCGTTATCAGTTGTTATTCGCCGCCATACTCGTGGTGGCAATACTGATCCTAATTATTGTCTAAAATATTTTATGGCAACACGCTGTAAAGCGTATTGTTAATCGCTAAATTCAGGTAGAATTGGCGCATTTTTTATTGTCACCTTACTATAGTCGATTTAATTTAAAGAGGTTAATTCCGTTACTCTTTTATAGTGAATTGACTATATTATTTAAGCCATTACTAATCTGGGCAACTTTATGCCATCTTCTCCTATATCCTCTGATTGTGCTTTAGAAGCGACTGACCCAGTATCGTTGCCCAGCCGCACTGTTTATACTGCGCCTTTGTATTATCAGTGCGCCATTGGCTTACTTAAGCCGCTATATCGACTGCAAGTTTGGCAACGCTCACACAACCGCGACAACTATCAACAAGAAGTGGCGCAGCGTTTTGGCAAACAATATCCGCCGCGACCAGTGGCTAAAGTGACTAATGCGCAAACTGATAAAGGCGTTATTTGGTGTCATGCGGTGTCATTGGGCGAGACCAATACCGTCGCGCCATTATTAGATACATTATTGGCTGATGGCTATCAGATATGGCTAACCAATACCACGCAGACAGGTTTTGCTCGCGGTGCTAGCCGTTTCGCCGATGATATTGCTCAAGGTCGGATGAGCCATAGCTACGTACCTGTCGACAGCCCAACTGTGATTGAGGCTTTTTTGGCGCATGTCAAGCCCATCGCTGCTCTGTTTGTAGAAACGGAACTGTGGGCAAATATCCTAACCAAATTATCCGAACACCATATTCCCAGTATCTTGGTCAACGGTCGGCTGTCAGCATCTTCTTTTAAAAGTTATCAAAAAATTGCTGCGGTCAGTGCCAGCATGATGAAAAACCTAACTTTGATTATCGCTCAAGACAGCGACTCTGCTAAACGCTTTCGACAATTGGGTGCGAATAGCGCGCAAATTCGTGTCGCAGGTTCACTCAAATGGGTGATTAATACACCTCAAATTGAAGATAAAGTGGCTGATATAGAAGCTGATATAGAAAATAACTATACAGAAAATCCTAGTGTACCAAACCAATATTTTGAATCGGTCAAAGAGTCCACATTAGCAAAAGAGATGAATATCGCTGGTCGACCGATTTGGGTTGCTGCAAGTACCCATAGTGGTGAAGAAGAGACGGCACTATCATTGCATCAACAGCTATTGTCTCATCCCGCGCTCGCTGATGCGCTGCTTATCATTGTACCTAGACATCCTGAACGTTTTGATGAGGTAGCAGCGCTCATTCAAGCGTCCGACTTAACAATGGCACGGCGTAGTGCAGAAGATAGCATTCATGTAGGCACACAAGTCTATCTGGCTGATAGCATGGGTGAGCTGATGGCGTGGTATAAGTTGGCAGATGTGGCACTGGTCGGCGGCTCATTAGTGGATGTCGGTGGGCACAATCCCGTTGAGCCATCGAGTGTGGCAACGCCTGTACTCATGGGACGCTATACGCAGTCTTGTCAAAGCGTGGTAGATAAATTGGCGGAGGTCGGCGCGTTATATCAGCCAAACAATGTTTTCTATCGCCCCGTTACTGTTAGTGCGGCTACTACTAATGATGATACGAATCAACAATCCTCTCGTAAGAAGCCTGCCGCTAAAGAGGATGTAGCGCTCATTTATCAGCAGCTAGTGTCTTGGCTCAGTGATCTTGAGGTGGCGGAACAAGCAGGGCAAGCTGGCGCGCGAATGACGAGACAACAGCAAGCCGTATTGACCCGCCAATTTACCATGATTAAAGAGGTTGTCGAGCAGCATGCTATTCAACAACCAAGCCAAGAGCTGCTATGAATTGTCTATTATTACCCATTGAAAACTTCTCTTCGGATGCGGCATATATTGATGAATTATCACAAATAAATCACGTCAATAAAGTGCTAACAGCAAAAGTTGGTGATATGCTGAAAATCGGTCAAATGGGCGGTTATTTGGGCACTGCTGTTATAGAGAGCATCCGCTCTGATGCTATTGAGTTGCGTGATATTCAGCTCACCACTGCGCCGCCACCAAAGCTAGATTTGACCGTTGTATTGGCACTACCGCGTCCTAAAGTGCTACGCCGCTTAATCATGGATATGACCGCGCTTGGGGTGCGCGATATCATCTTAATCAACAGCTATCGCACGCAAAAAAGCTATTGGCAAAGTCCGATGCTTGAGCGCCTTGATGAGTTTGTATTAGAAGGGCTGCAACAAGGGGTTGACACCATAGCGCCTCGTATCACTTTACAAAAACGTTTTAAGCCATTCGTGGAAGATGAGCTGGCAGGTTTGGTAACCAATCGAGCCATCGTGGCGCACCCGTATAGTGAGCTATCCTTTACACAGTATCTACAACAACAGCCATCGTTAGGATTGCCAAGTCTGGTTTGCATCGGTAGCGAGGGCGGCTGGATTGATTATGAAATAGCACTGCTTGCCACTCAAGGTTGCGCGGCAGTTACTATAGGCTCGCGTATCCTGCGTACAGAAGCCGCCGTCAATGTGATTTTAGGTCAATGGTTGCTGTCGTGAATCAGCAGATCATTGAAAGATAATTAAGACATGCCATCACTTAGAAAATCTATACATTACTCCATGAAGATCTATAAATTTGTCCTTAAAAAGAGACAGTTGAGCCAAATTATCGGTGCATTTCTGAGTTAAACAAATGTATTGATAATTAATCTCATTTCTATTAGTATGTTGTTTCAGAGATTATCGCGTGATTGAACCTTATTGTTAGAGGTCTTTAGCGCCGTCTTATCTTATTGTCATCTCGTCTATTTATCTCATCTTTTCGTAGCATCATTATGGGGAAAACCATGTCATTGAATGCCATTAGCGCTAACCTAACTTCTACTAAGCTTATCTTGCCTGTTGCTGTATTTGGCATGATGTTGGGACTGGCTGGTTGTAGCAATTCATCTACAACAGAAGAGAGCGTGGAGGCGGAGACATCAGCGGCGGCTACTGAGCAACCAGCTGCTACTGATGGTGCTACGAGTGAAGGTGGTCAAACGATTACTATTTATTCTTCGCGAAATGAGCAGCTGATTAAGCCATTGCTAGACCGTTATACCGAACAGACAGGTGTGAAGATTGAGCTGGTCACAGATAGTACAGGTCCGCTCATGGCGCGTTTGCAAGCTGAAGGTCAGAACACGCCAGCCGACATGCTGCTCACGGTTGATGCGGGTAACTTATGGCAAGCCGCTCAGCAAGGCTTATTGCAACCAGTATCCTCTACTGTGTTAGAAGAAAATGTCCCTGCCAAATATCGTGATCCAAAAGGTCAGTGGACAGGGCTATCATTGCGTGCTCGTACGATCTTTTATGACCCAAGCAAAGTCAGTGCCGACCAATTATCTACTTATGCAGATTTAGCCGATTCGAAGTGGAAAGGCAAGTTATGCCTACGTACCTCTAAAAAGGTCTATAACCAGTCGCTTGTGGCCAGTATGATGGAGCATTTGGGCGAAGAAAAAACCGAAGAAATCGTCCGTGGTTGGGTCGCTAACTTAGCGACAGACGTGTTCAGCGATGATACCAGTATGCTAGAAGCCATCGCTGCTGGTCAGTGTGAAGTGGGCATTGCCAATAGTTACTACTACGGTCGTCTGCTCGATGAAAAACCTAACTTCCCTGTGAAAATATTTTGGGCAAACCAAGGCACGACTGGTACACACGTGAATATTTCAGGTGCTGGTGTGGTCGCAGGTTCAGACAATCCAGAAGGGACGCTTAAACTGATAGAATGGTTGTCTTCTGATGAGGCGCAAGGTCTTTATGCCAGCTCAGACAAAGAATTCCCAGTAAAAGTAGGGGTTGATGAGTCAGAAATGCTCAGATCATGGGGTGAATTCAAAAAAGACGATATCAATGTGCAAAAGTTTGGTGAGCTACAAACCCAAGCCATTCAGTTGATGGACAAAGCAGGCTATAAATAAGGTATTGACAGTCATACCATTCTCAAAAAGGACAATGCCTATCAAGTACGAGTATCAAGCTTGATAGGCTAAATGATAGTATTTATGTTCAAAGCAGACAGTGTTTTTAGCCGTATTTTTGAGTTTGGTATAATGTTATAAGGTCTTTATGCGTATGACACGGTAATAATGATATGATCAAAACGCCAGACGCGTCTGTACGTCGAAACGATACAGCCAATGATAGTGCTAATGCCAACAATATGGATAATCATAATATTGATGGCAAGCAGACCGTCAGCCAAGACCACGCCGTCCGTAAACGTATTATCTCAAAATCAGTCTTAGGACTGATTTCGTCGTTTATGCTTTTGCCAATTTTGATTGTGTTGCTATCTTGGACGCAGCCAATTGCTGATATCTGGACGCACATGGCAGATTATGTGCTGCCACAAGTGCTTAAAAATACCGCGATTTTATTGCTGATGGTAACAGTCGTGTCTGGCACTATTGGCACCGCGCTTGCTTGGGTAACCAGTATGTACCGCTTCCCTGGACAGCGGTTTTTTTCGTGGGCGCTGATGTTACCGCTGGCGATACCCGCCTATGTATTGGCGTTTGTCACCATTGGTATTGTTGATTTTAGTGGACCATTACAAACAGGTTTGCGCGACCTAGGCTTTGATGCAGCGATTCCTTCGATCCGTAATGTCTGGGGAGCAGGTTTGGTATTGTCCCTAGCATTTTATCCCTACGTCTATTTGCTGGCGCGTCAAGCGTTCTTATCGCAAGGCAGGCGCGCGATTGAAGCAGGACAAATGCTGGGCTTAAGCCGTAGCCGCGTGTTTTTTCGGTTGGCATTACCACAAGCATTGCCATGGATTATTGGCGGATTATTGCTTGCCAGTATGGAAACCTTGGCAGACTTTGGGGCCGTGTCAGTCTTTAATGTTGATACCTTTACCACGGCTATTTACAAAGCATGGTTTGGCTTCTTTAGTTTGACCACTGCGGCACAATTGGCAGCTTTGCTCATCGGTGTGATCTTTATTGTGGTATTGTTTGAACAGTATTGGCAAACCAAGCGCGGTAATAACGTTACTCAAGGCAGCAGTCAACGTTTTGATGCCAGCACGCCTGCGAAATTGGGTATGACATTGCTATGTACCTTGGTATTTGCTGGCGCTTTTTTAATCCCACTTTTGCAGCTCATCTACTGGACGGCATTGAACTTTCGCCAAGATTTCGATGCGCGCTATATTGATTTTGTGACCAACAGCCTCATGATTGCTAGCATGACCACGATTTTTATTGCCTTTTTGGCGATTATCATTGCGTGGATTAAGCGGCAGTATCCTGATAAATTGACCAAGCTCATGACTACTTTGGCAAATTTGGGTTATGTGGTGCCGGGTACAGTATTGGCAGTGGGCATCTTTATACCAATTGCTTGGCTAGACAACCAAATGATTGCCTTTGGGATTACCACGCAGCAAGTGCTATCAGGCAGTGTGATAGTGATGCTATTGGCATTATCGACGCGTTTTATGACGGTGAGTTTTCAGCCAGTTGATCGACAGCTACAGCGACTAACGGTCAATCAAGAAGCGGCCGCCAAATTACTGAGTGACAGTACTTACCAGCGCTGGCGGCAAGTGATGTTGCCTGTTATTAGTCCGGGAATATTGACAGGACTGTTGATGGGGTTTGTTGAAGTCATGAAAGAGATGCCGATTACGTTAATGACGCGTCGTCAAGGCTGGGATACGCTGGCGGTGCGGGTGTTTGAGATGACCAGTGAAGGCATGTGGGGACGAGCTGCGTTGCCCAGTTTATTGATTGTGCTGGTTGGGCTGCTGCCTGTTTGGATATTATTGCGTCAAAGCGATAAGCAAGGTTAAGGTGTTTTTAGAGTGAATCTGCATTATCCGATGACGCTCCATTTTATGATTGTTTTCACTGTTTTATCTATGGGTTTTATTTACTAATAGCTAACTGGTACCGTCTATGTACACTGATTCAATGAAAGGCTCAGCAGACTCTAAATCAATCAATGCCAAGTCAATAAAGGCCAAGGCAAGACTGGAGCATATAAAAAAATTACCAGTTGCTCAAATTAAGACGTCGCCCGCCCAGCCTAGTAAGTCTTTAGAAAAAAGCAGTGCTTTTAGCCAAGATGTTGAGACAAATACTGAGGCAGCTACGGCTACTAGTCCTTATTTTAGTGTGCAAGATTTAATCGTCGGTTATGACGATACGATTATCGTCAATGGTTTGTCATTGCAATTGAAGCAAGGCGAGATTGGTTGCTTTTTGGGCTATAGCGGCTGCGGCAAGACCACGGCACTAAGAGCGATTGCAGGGCTGGAACAAAGCCGTGATGGTACGGTTCTCTTAAACAATCAATGTCTTACTGATAAAACTGACCGCAACTCATTTGCCGTCGCACCCGCCAAACGCGGTATGGGTATGGTGTTTCAGGATTATGCGTTATTTGGGCATTTGAGCGTGGCAAAAAACATCGCTTTTGGTCTGAATAAATGGTCTGCCTCTGACAAAAAATCCCGTGTCGCTGAGATGCTAGAGCTGGTTGAATTGTCTGAGCATGCTGACAAACGTCCAAATGAGCTGTCAGGTGGTCAGCAGCAGCGGGTGGCATTAGCCCGTGCATTAGCGCCAAAGCCAAAACTATTACTACTTGATGAGCCGTTTTCTAATCTAGATGTGGTGCTACGTGAATCATTGGCAATGAATGTTCGTGATATTCTTAAACGCACCAATACCACGGCAATACTGGTCACTCATGATCAAAACGAAGCCTTTGCACTGGCTGATAAAGTGGGGGTGATGCATAAAGGTAAGCTGGTACAGTGGGCAACCCCAAGTGAGCTATATCATGAGCCAATCAGTCCTTTTGTCGCTGAGTTTGTCGGCGAAGGTGCGATGATAGATGGCATCATCAAAGAAGGCCATGTTGAGACGGCATTAGGCGATATCTATCGGCGTATGGAAGTATACGATAAATCAGGGTATCCACAGTATTGCGAGTACGATTATCCTAACGGCACACCGATTAAGGTGCTGGTGCGCCCTGATGATATCATTCATGACGATGAGAGCACACAAACCGCTTTAGTCGTTGGACGCGTATTTCGCGGTGCCAACTATTTATATCGCTTGCAACTCGACGACGGGCAAACGGTACTGTCTTTAGTCGCCAGTCACCATAATCACGAGATTGGATCGCAGATTGGTATTTTACCTATCCTAGAGCACGTCGTGGTATTTGATGAAAAAGATATCAATGCGACGACTTGGTCAGAGTATGATAGGTCAGAGAGAGTTGACGAGACAGAATAGTCGCAGCATTTATAAGTGATTAGAGTATTAACCTCGCGACATGCACACAGTATGCTATTGACGCTTGGCTGCCTTGTATCTACTTTAAACTGCGGCGACTATATTAATTCATGTTTACGTCAAACAACTGCGGCTTGCACTTACGCTTATCGCGTTGCCAATATGTGCAAATAACGTCCCAACCGTTTATACGGCTCTAATTGCGAGTAGCGCAGCTCCATGCGTATCACGGCATCTGGGTCATTGTGTCCACCACGCTTAAGCGGGGCATAATCATGGAATACGCGCAGACCGCTGGTGCGTATGGTCTGATAATGATGCGCCGTCAACCAAGATTCGACTTCTTCTTTGGCGACAGGATGGTTGGGCGTGAGGCTTTTTTTGTTATCAGCCTTATACTCTGTATTATCGAGTAGGTTAAAATTCCCCATGATCAGATTGCGATAATCAAAGCTTACTGGGTTATAGAAGCACAGTGACAGCGCACCATTATCTGTTAACTGCTGATCAAAAAAGTCCATAACCAGGGCAGGTTCTGCTAACCATTCAAGCAGCGCATGACACATGATTAAATCAAACTTTTCACTATTTTCTGTACCCAACTTTTCTGGCAGCTGCTGATAGGGGCAAACGTACCATGTGATATTCAGGTCTTCGTCTATCTGCGCGGCACTCGCTTTCGCTTTTTCTAGCATATTGGCTGAGATGTCATTGATGACCAATGTATGACCTTGAGCTGCAAGCTCTATTGCAATCTGTGCCAGCCCTGCACCCACATCCAAAATACGTAAAGGTCGCCCAAGGCTTTCACTCATTTGCGCACTATATTCAAAGATATCACGGCGTAGCACTGCCAATCGAATATCGCCTTTTAAGCCACCGTAGACCTTTTTTTCAAAATGATCCGCAATCGCATCGAAGCTACGATCGGCACGTATATCGCCTGATGCGTCGCTTGGTTGTGTCAGATCAACCGATTGGTTGTCATGTTCTTTGGTACTTTCACTATGGGTTTGCATAAAGCGCTATCTGTATTAGGGTGGTATTTTGGAACATCGTACAACAAAGACAAAATCTAAGCTAGGCTTGACACCAATACTAGCTTTACCATAGCGTTAAAGATGCCATTAAATACTTGTTTTCCAGTAGCTTTTCACAATATTTTACGGTATAAGTAGTAAGGTTTAAGAAACAATTATTGAGTAAGTTTTATTGAAAATATTTGATACTTCAATGTATTCAATAAAAAACAATCGATAAAAAGAGTCTGCCATACTGAATTTTTTTATTGCCAAGGACTCTCAGCAAACGTCTGATCTACCACCGCTAAGGACAGCAACCATGATCGTATCTAAATCTACTACCGCTATAAATGACAAATCACCTAGCAGTACCCATCAATCAGTATCCATTATGACGGGCAAGCCTGTGATGCTGCGCTGCCTATTATCCGTCGCTATTGCCTGTAGCTTGCTGCTCGTCGGTTGTGGCGATGACAATGACAATGACTTTAATACTGTCATAGGCTCTGACTCTGCGACGTCAGTTAAATCAATCAGCTCATTTAACACTGCGCAAATAAATACCCAGTTCGGTCTTGATGGTACGGCAACACCTGATGCCAAATGCGGTATCAAAATCGAAAAAGTCAGCTATCCGACAGTAGGGGCAGCGGGTGAGCGTACCAACGCGACAGCAGCTTTGATGCTACCAAGTGGCGACAGTGCTGACTGTCAAGGCGATCGACCTATCTTGCTGTATGCCCATGGCACAACTACGGACAAAGGCTACGATTTTAGTCAAGTCGCTAATCCTCAAAATCCAGCCGCTGGGGAGGCGACATTAATCGCTGCCAACTTTGCCGCTCAAGGCTACATCGTCGTTGCACCAAACTATGCTGGTTATGATGAGTCTGATCTTGATTACCATCCATACCTTGTGGCTGAGCAACAAGCCACTGACATGGCTGATGCATTAGACAGTGCCCGTACCATCATTGCAAGACAACAGCGCGCTAATGATCCTGACTACACCAACCTTGATGACTCTGGTAAGTTATTTATCAGTGGTTACTCACAGGGCGGGCATGTGGCGATGGCAACTGCAAGAATGTTCGAGAAAAATGATGAGCCTGTCACTGCCATTGCACCTTTATCAGGGCCTTATGCACTGGCAGCGTTCGGTGATGCAATATTTTCGGGCAACGTCAATATCGGCGCATCGCGTTTTGCACCGCTATTGGCATCTGGTCTCCAAAATGCGTATGGCAATGTCTATAACAGTACTGCTGATATATTCACTGCCAATTATGCAAACACACAATTACCAAGTTTATTGAGCTTTGGTGAGTTGGTCGCTGCTAATAAACTGCCCGATAATGCGCTGTTTGAAAAAGATCCTGAAAACAATCCCACACTTGATCTTCTACCAGCACCTACCGTTCCCTTTGCCTCTATTGGCTTCGCGGATGATAATTATCTGATCAAAACAGACTTCCGTACCGCTTATGTCGCAGATGCATTACAGAACCCTGATAGCCTAATCGCGATGACAGGAGCATTACCAGCAGCCAATCCACAAAACAACTTGCGAAAAGCCTTAAAAGCCAATGATCTACGTGGATATGTACCAAAAATGCCAACTCTGCTATGTGGTGGTAATCAAGATCCAACGGTTTTTTATGACCTAAATACCAGTTCAATGGCTGCTATTATTCAAGGGAGTGTCGCACAAAATCCAGCCCTTACCGTTAACGTGACAGTATTAGATGTTGATGCGACGACAGCTGCTGATCGTCCTGATAATTCTAATGTTCAACTTATTGGACAGGCGTCCATGAACCAATGGAATATTAATTCTGTGGTAGCAAGTGTTCAAAGTAACTTTGTTCAAAATCTTCAACGCGTAGTAGATGCAGGAGCACAGCAAGGCATACCTGAAGGCGTTGCTGTATTGGGCAACTATCACGGCGGTCTGGTCAGTACGGCTTGTACGCAAGCCACACGTGAGTTCTTTAATCAGGAATTTAAACCTGCTTAAT
>NZ_JADQAH010000058.1:0-13242 GCF_022129225.1 Psychrobacter sp. Ps7
ATAACAATTAGGTTTGATAATTAGTTTATAACACTTTTAAGTAGACTTGACTATACGTTTTTATAAAAACTAATCGGCATATCTTTACTGTAATGAGCATGTGCCGTATATTAGCTATTAAACCATCAATCTATACGACTGGACGAATCGTAACATTAGTGAGTAGCAGCTTACAGGCTCAATGAGCGGTAAAGGCAATTGTTTCGACAACGCTCCAATAGAAAGCTTCTGGGGTACGTCGAAGAATGAACTTGTATATCATCAGGATTATAAAACAAGGTTTACAGCAATCAACGATATCACACAATATTGACCCTTGCTGTCAAATCCATATAACTAAACTTGGGAGATTTTGATTACGCAGCATGACGATAAAAATCAAACCACACCTGTCTTAGCGATCTATACCCCAGCGGAATTACCTAAAAAAGCTCTTTAATTAATAGACCACTTAAAATAGACTGGTTTAGTGGGACTACTTATAACAGACTGCTGAGCTAGTTATGTTTATTAGAGTATCAACCCGAGAGCAAGATGCCAAACGCGCCAAAAATGAGCTCATAGCATTTGCTCAAGAGCATAAGCATAAAGTTACTACGTTCTTATATAGAAAATAAATCAGGTGCAACGCTAGCACTTACAAAGCTGATGCAGCTGATAACTATCATAGCTAAAGAAGCGAAGTAACATTCAAATACTCAAATTATTTTGAGCGTCTGTGTTAAAATTTGTCAAATTATAATATTCTATTTTAGATAGTTTATTAGCGTAAATAGAGTCAAGAAAAATATTGATTACTTTTTAAGATAGGGTATATCAGCCGAAACTTTTATAGTCGAATTATCATCGTAACGATGATATTCACACCAGATTGACTATCAAGACACACATCCCTGCGTATAGCAGGGTCTGCTCTACCTCTTAAAATCATCTATCTCATCTTTAAAGGTCTCTACAACGACAGAAAAAATATCATCCCAAACTGCCTCATTTGCCAAAAACGGATAATCCTTAAGTAGCTTATTACTTTTAGCGCCTTTATTTTGTAGCATGCTGCGAATGATTCTATCGGCATAACTGTTGGGCATCTCAATAATCTCTTTTATCGCCAATCGTGCATGGTCATGTTGTCTTAGGTACTGTGACTCGTTATGCATCTCCTTTTCAATAACATGAGCAATCAGTCCTGATAGATACTGAACGTGAGGCGTCAGGTCCATAAAGCGCCATGCCGGTTGAATAAGGTGACTGTCTTCAAAATTTAAGTTTGAGCGAATACCATCAGGGTAAGTAACCGCCTGTTTATCAAAACAGTAATGATCACCGATTTGCTTCATGAGCGGCACAGACACACGGTCTAAAATCTTATCATAGGCATGACGGTCTGAGGGGTGCTCAGCAATGGCTTGTGATATGGGTAAGATAATCGGCTCATGAATGACCTGGTCTCGTCTGAGGACATCGTTAATTAAGAAGCGATGTACGCGACCATTACCATCAGCCAGCGGATGAATATACACAAAAGCAAAAGAGGCAACCGCACTACGTATCAGTGCCGATTGTCCCTCGGTCTTTGCCATAAATGCCTGTAACCCTGCTAACTTATCAACAATGTCATCGGCAGGTGGAGCGATATAGTGCACAATCTCTTTAAAGCCATTGACCTGAGTATGCGACACAAAAACGGGGGATTGACGGATGCCATACTGCTGGATGACCGTTTTACTCCCCAATATCTCTTGTTGCAATTCCGCCAGTGACTCAGGATCAAGTGGAATATCGCCCTTGCCGGTACGTCGTGCCATCACATCGGCAAAACGTTCAATACGTTTTAACTCTTTTCCTTCACCTTCTATAGTAAAGCTGGCTTTACTCTCTCGTAATGTCATCCATACGGAAGCGCGCATCAGTAAGTCTTGCCCAAATTCATCGTTCAGCTTGTCAACCATCGTGGCAATATCGAGTGCTGCCGCTTGCGTAAACGACTCTGTTTTTACCAGTTGAGGACAGAAATGACGGGTTCCTGCTAGATTATCATTGATACGCCAGCGAGCGTTCTTGATAACCTGTGCAGGGCTTGAAGTAACCAGCTTCTTAGCATCTAGAGCATCCACATAGTTACCGCCTAAATTGTTCGGTACTGCTAACTGCTGATCCATGAGCCACTCATACAAGAAAGCCATTCTACGGGCATAGCTGCCTGTGGGCTCAGCGTTTACCCATGCTTGTACCTCATCCGCACCTATCTGCTCAAACAAACGAGTCAGTAATTCTAAACTCAGTACTTCATGACGCATGTGAAACTGTAAGTGAGCAATAATTGTGTCCAGTGGCCGCGCCGTTTCCTGATAAGCGTTATGGATGACGTCACCCTCTTTATAGGTTTGCCTGCGCCCACCGATACTACTGCTGACATATAAAGGGACAACCAGCTCGATGCTTGCATGACGGATAAGCCATGCTGCGCCAATAGGGTCTGAGGTAGGGGTGTTTATCATGAGTGGCTCAAGCGATTATAGATAAGCCATTTTGCAGAAAAGCGATTATGATTGCAACATAATGGTTATTATCAAGCCTTACTGCATTAAATCGATTTTAATATGACTTTAGTGATACGTTTAGATCAAGACCAAAGGGTATGTTTAGTGGAAATAATGGATCGAAATTAAATGAGGTAAATACGCCGTTCTTAACACAGCTACGTAGTAAAAGAGTTCCTGTTTCTGTAAATAACGCCTTCTTGCCTCGTTTGTAAATCCTTATATATCAGCTGTTTACAAGTAAAAATAAAGAATTATTATTCCTAATAAAATGGCCGCCTATTCTTAAATTAGCAAGTTCACTTATTACTATAGATAATGGACAGTTAATTTACCATTCCATGTCCGACTGTATTCGGTCTGTTATAAGTGGTTCCATTATACCAGTCTGTTTTAAGTGGTCTGTTAATAGGTTTGAAGGGTAAAATAACTGGTTCCCTTGGGGTATACTGCGTTTATTATAGATGTGTTTGTCCGTAGTATTGTTGGCTGGAAGGTGTCTAATCGTATGAACATCGATATGGTGATGGCAGCGTTAAATCAAGCCATTGCAGACAGAAACAACCCAAAAGACGTTATTCATCGTAGTGATAGAGGCGTTCAGTATTTATCTATTCGTTATACTGATAAGATGGCTGATTCTGGCGTTATTACCTTTGTTGGAACGCGGGTAATTCATATGATAATGCATAGTACGATTGGTTATGTATCACCTTTTGAGTTTGAAAAGCAATATTATGATCGTCTTAATGAGTCAGGCAAAGTTGCCTGACTCAAATAAAACGCTCTCCGATATAGTCGGGGCGGTTCAGATAGCCAACTGGTTTAATATTATTCCGGTATATATGGGGTTAAAAAACGCACTAAGGCAGTGATTATTAAGAGTATTAGAAGAAGGTGTTGATATTTTATAAATCGTTCTGGGATAAATAAACACAGCACGGATACTATAAAAATTCCTATAATTTCAATCAAATTAGATAGACTTTGAGAGCCAAATCCTAGCCCAGTTAATACGACCCACAAAAATGATGGTAAGAATACTAGGCTAAATTTTTTCAATGGTTTATTCATAGGTTAGGCTTATCTTCTATGTGGGCGCAATTTCTATTGCACCGGCAACGGCACAACCCTGATATACTTCGCCTGCGTAAGTTAATATTGCAGTAAGTTCATTTTGATAGCCATTGTCATCGATACAAAGGTTATTTTTTATATTCACAACAATAGGCTGTCCATTGATAGTACTCGCGTATTCGACACCTTCAGTATTGACAGAACCAGAACCCACCACGATAACTGTTGCTGTCGTTGGCTTTAAGAAATTCGCCTCTATACTTAGCTCATTTCCTTCAATCACTATTCGCCAAATTTTTTCTTTAGCGGTGTTTCCAAAAGCAGTAAATGCCGCTGACGCTACCGGCACTTCTATTGTAGGCTGCTTACTCAGATCCGTGGTGTCGGCACGATGGTTATTACAAGCCACTAGAGCTAAGCTGCCCGTTAAGCACATTGTCGTTAGAAGCAAAGAACGCATAATTTTTCCTTTAAATATAATAAGAGAACACCACTATTTAGCAGTGTTCTCTTTGTTTACGTGATGAAATTCAGGTTTTTACTACCATAGGTAGGTTTACGGTAGAACTAGAAGTTAGGGTCGTTACAGGTGGCCTTATTCAGTAACTTACCAACGTACTCTCTATATCAGTAATACTAATATAACATATCTATAAAGGTTGACAGTGTGGAGTAAGATAAAATCGTTTTTTTACTGTTTGAGTGTTTAAAATATGAAAAACTTAACTGCTGCTATTCTAATTGCGCTTCCTGTTCTAATGGTAAGTCCTACAGTAATGGCCGCATCTTCAGATGCAGTGGCTAAAACTGTTGATGTTCAATTTAAAAAAGGCGCTAGTTCAGCTAACTATTATGGGAAATTAAAGGGTAGTAAGTACGATTCCTATACATTTTATGCCAAAAAGAACCAAAAGCTTTCTGTTAAAACAACGGGAGGGAATGTAGATTCTTATTTATTTAATAAGAATTTATCAGATTCTGTCAATGTAGGAGAATATTCCTCTGAACTAGATAACCAAGGTTATTACAAGCTTCCATATTCAGGTAAATATGAATTGCGTATTCTTCAGCCACGTTCTCAAGCTTCTAAAGGAAAAACACCTCCATATTGGCTAGAATTATCTATTCTATAGGTATATAAGCTTAATAATGGAGAGCATCCTATATTCTGTGTAACAGCTATGTGGCTTTCATCAATAATTACACAAAATGTAGGATGCTCTCGCAAGCTTCCTTAAAGCCTGAAATTTGTCTGATTCTTGCTTTCTTACTTTAGCCTTGATGTAAGACCAACCGATAAAAGCGACTACTAGTAATAAAACTATAATTACCAAGTACAAACCTCCTTAATAAATAACTAGTCACAATTTACTAGTATGTATAGCAATAAAAATTTATTTGATCTACTTTCCAAAAACCTAGATAAATTTTTATTTAGGGTGTCGATAAGTAAGTGCATAATGGGTTACATATAAATTGATATCATGTGCTATTAATCATTGGAAAAGCCTTCGTCTATTTGGTCGAGGGCTTTTTAGTTTTTTGCAACCCATACTGATCTAGAGTTTTACGCTGTAAATGACTGGCGATATTACCGCCTCTGCATATAGAAAGACATGCCCTCAGCGTATTTATCTTAATTGTTTAATCGTCGTCGTTTTTTTTATTATCTGAAGCTGGTTTCACTGCCTTGGTATTGCTAAGCACATTTCCGTTAGGCTTGGTATTTAACACCATATTTTCCATTGCTTTAGCAATGCTAGCAGAAGGTGACACACTCTCTGAAGCTAGTTTCATTGCCTTGATATTGCTAAGCGCATTTCCGTTAGGCTTGGTATTTAACACCATATTTTCCATTGCTTTAGCAATGCTAGCAGAAGGTGACACACTCTCTGAAGCTAGTTTCATTGCCTTGATATTGCTAAGCGCATTTCCGTTAGGCTTGGTATTTAACACCATGTTTTCAATTGCTTTAGCAATGCTATTACTTTTATCAAAACCTTCAAAATCTCGTAAAGGGTAAGCTGATTTTATTATCTTAGATAGACGTGCCAATTGGTCTTGATTTTTAAACGAATTAATAGAGATATCATCTATTATTGTTGTATATGGAACGTCATTCTTTGCATCTTCTACATAATCTTCAGCTCTAACACTATCTTCAATTAGATCCTTTACGACCGTTTCATTTTCAATAATCTTAGGTGTTTCAGTTTTACCAGCTTCTAATTTAGTAAGTTCTAACTCAGTAAAGTACTTATAAGACTGCGAAGCATGCTCTTCACAACCACTTATT
Source organism: Psychrobacter sp. Ps7 (assembly GCF_022129225.1). Taxonomy (NCBI): domain Bacteria; kingdom Pseudomonadati; phylum Pseudomonadota; class Gammaproteobacteria; order Moraxellales; family Moraxellaceae; genus Psychrobacter; species Psychrobacter sp. Ps7. The sequence continues at coordinate 5,914 of NZ_JADQAH010000058.1, forward strand.
TGCCCGTTTAAAATTGACATTTTTCTCAATAGCTCTGGGTCATGCTCGTTGTGGGGATAACGTACATGATGGTCAATTTCTCCCCAAGCTTCATCCAAAATACTACGTGTTTGCAGTTCTATTTTGCACCCACTGGGTTTTTGTTCCTGCAGAGTATAATGAATGGATCTATAGCGAGCGCCCGTCTTCTCTTCTAATTCATAAGTATAGACTGACTCTTCATGTTTTTTCGGTAAAGACGATTTAGGGAAAAACGTAAGGTCATCGTCATTAGCATGGTAAATAGTGATCGGGCTATCTGGACAAACATTTAGATTATCGAAAATATATTCATCTACCAATGACCAGTGAGCTTTAAAAAGAAATATAGCTCGCAACCCAATCAAGTCCGTTATGATTTTTTTATAATTATTTACATCTATATTTTCATACTTAATATTTTTACCGACCTCTTTTTTCTTACGTATTATTTTTTTAATTAATCCAACAGGGTCTTTAACACGCCATTTAACAGAATTTATTTCTGGAGAGTAATTTAATATGCGAGCGAAATGCTCAGCTAAATCCTGCATGCCATTTATACTTTTCACAAAATCTGTATAAATATCATAGAGGGTTTTTATATTTGTATTGATCCCATCTAAATCCTCAGGAATTAATCTCATTTCTAGCATCATCTGCTCTTCATTTATACTCATTCAACCCTCCTTCATATTATTAGTTTAAACTTCACTGCACATCATAAAGCTTCATGACTCCCAAAAGGAAGTTTTGTACCCGCCTTTATCGTTTATATCTTTTTTCTTTTAAGCTCTCTGTAAGAGTCCTCGAAGAGCGCAGTTTCAAGAAATGACATATCAGTCTACAGCTAAAGGTTCAAGTCCTCACTAGGGAACCAAACCACTTAGAGCGTCTGATTGATTCACTATAGGTATAGCTTAGCCTGAAATATCTGTGCTAATTGGTGTCACGCCCTAAATCTAATTTCATAATCTCATCAAAAAGAAAGAGCATCCCCAATAAAAGCTGATCAAACTCAGAAGAGTAATCCCCATCATTAATTTTCAGCTTGGAAATGGTCTTTTCATATTCGGTGCCTTTTCTATGCGCAACACCAGTTGATCTAACCGATTGAACTCCTCTCAGCAGTCTGGATAGAGCGGATAAATTTTGAGATTCTAACCTTTCAAGAAGAACTTCCATTAATGAAATAGATTTGATCGACTTATCTATTACTTCGAGGTGATCTCTAAGTGATTTAACATTTATCGAGTCTATAGTTGCTTTTGTAAGAGCAAGCACTTGCGCATCAAATTCTGATTGATCGTTGGTTAGCATTGATCGTATAGACTCATAAAAATGCTCATCTTTAATTGAAAGCGGTAAGAAAAGATACCACCCGTATTTTTTATTCCAATATTCCTGAATATCTCTAAATTTTTGCTTGAATCTGTGCTCTGGGTTTTCTGCATCGTAGAAATTGCCTAGAAAACTCCGCTCAAAATTTGTTCTACTTATTTTTCTTTCATCGGGTATTAAATTAAAGCTTTTCCAATAAACCTGCTCCTTGCTAGGTAGGTCCTGACCTAGATCACCTAAAAATACTGACACATGATTTGGTGAGTTATTGTCAAATCTCAATCTCCACGCGCCTGTTCTATCTAAATACCCATCTGTAATTTTATAGTCGGAAGAACTATAATATTTCTGCATAACTTCCTTTCGAAAAAATACAGGCGTTAAGTAGTGTGGAGAATCTGGATTGGCACCAAAATAATTAGCTAATTCATCAGGGTTACAAGAAAATATTTCAGGTTCATCAGTATCACCACCAATAATGAAATTCTGATATTCTTTCTCTGGCTCAAATGGCCATACGCCACACTTTTCCACTATCTCACATCTAATTAGTTTTTTTCCTAATATCCTAGAAAAGCATGTGTATCCATCCGAATAAGAGTCACCCGAATAGATCGTATATACAAGTGACTCATTCTTTATGTCATCAGAAAAGGCAACGCTTTCACGGTAGTGCCGAGTAAGCTCAAAATATAGGAGTAGGTTCATTTGACGGGCAGCCATAAAAGAGCGCAAGTATCGCCTTCGAATTTTTACTTCATTGCGCTCGACCTTTATTACTTCAACTTCGTCACCCACTTCGTCAAAACTAATAAATGAACCACTTTCATTATCATGGTATAAATTATGAAAAAGGCGGAACTCTTCAAGTATTTCAATGTAATATTCTTTCCTACCGTGAAAGTCACGAACCAGAACTGGCCTCAAAAAGTCATCGTCTGGATTAGTGTAGTAAGTAGTAATTTCTTCACCATCCTCGTATGACGTACAAAAACCTGGTCCTCCACTACCTACCATCAAATCCCAACCAGGTCTTTCCATTGTACGTTCTGATTTTTCTTTCTTAACAAGTGCACAATACATTGCGCCATCATGAGCTGTATTGTTGATCGGATCGCGCTTATAAACGGTGACCCAGAGTTCTTCGCCGTGCTTATTGGATAAAAAATCGATAAAGTCTTCAAAAAGGTTTTGTGACATATCTAAAAATCCTTCTTTGTTCTAAAGTAGCGTCTCGTTAAACATTTTATGGCCTCTTAGCCCAAGATACATTTTCAAAATAGCCTAGCTCTTTTTGTATTTTATTTACTTGTTCCTCGAAATCATCATCCCATTCTGGAATGTCCACATAAACAATATCATGGGAATAACCAACTACTGACGGCCCTAGCTTATCTCTGGAAATACCAACTACAATTTTGACATCGGGAAGTCGACCTCTAACAACTAGGCTCCTTAACCCTAGCTCTTGAACCCGAGCTTCTCGATCACTACTTGGCCCTAAATGGAATACGAATGCTGTGTTTTGGTGTGCCAGTACTACTCTTGCAGCAATTTTTAACTCGGGTTTTTGCAAAAATTCAGAAAAGGCATCGACTAGATTGGCTCGATGACCACGGGGCTGGAGAGCCATTTGGATAAGAGCATATTGGTTATCAGTTGCCTGATTCGTACCATACTCAAATATGCCATTTGTAAGAAGATCGCCAACAAAGTGCTCTATTAATTTATCCCAAAAATATGAATCCTTATAAGATTCCTGAATGGCTCTGTAGTCATCAGAACTTATGAATCCTTTAAAAACTGTATCATCAATTATTATTAGTTCAGCTTCTTCATAAGGGAATGAATGGTTATTCAATAAATAGATCGCCAGTAAGTCTTCTATTCCTCCACCATTGAAAACTATATTAGCTCTATTTATTAGAGCCTCAACGTCGGTTAAAAAACTAACAAAATCTGTAATCGTATCCAATAGACCAAAAATTGCTCCAAGACTGAACTCATCGCAGACATGCACGATACCATTTCCTAAATCACCTGACTGTGTTGGTATTTTACGTTGTGCGCCAAGTGATACAGATATACGATGTACAATTCGATTCTCCTTTATCGGCAATTCGACTTGTCGGCCATCGTGCCTAGTAAATTTAACTGACGAATTTAACCATCGTTCAGCACCCCATATTTGAGAAGCCGATTTATCTATTGCAGCTTTAGTCCACCTTTTCCATCCCGCTTCATCTCCTGTATCTTTGTACTTAATATCTTTTACAGAAATGATGACGATGTGTTTACCACAGACAATTAAGCAATCGCAAAGCTCTTTTCCTTTTTTTCCAATCGGATTTGGATGAGTCCAAAAATTGAGAAAAGCTCTCTCACATATAGAGTTCACAAATTTTTCTGATTCAGTCAATCCTTCGGACATAACATTCTCTCTGCTTGGTAACTAACGTTCATGTTTTCAGCTGTTTCGGAGCGAGTGGAACTAGTCCAACAATGATTGGATTAAGTCTTCACCTAGCCAACTGTCCGTAATAATAACTGCTGCTAAATTTCCCTTAAAAACGGTATCTTTGAAAGCGTCAATGACATTGATTTCGAGTCCCATTAGTGGAACCGAACTAATTAAAGTGCCCGATTGGTTTGCCATAGGCATAGATTATTCTAATGTAACCTTGTTAATTGATGACACGCCTTAGTAGGTATGCATTAGAGTGACTAGACAGAATTTTTATTTATTACATCTTTATAGTATTTTTACATTGATCGCCAGAAATACCAAAACCGCTACAACCCCAAAATTTACCGTACTTACCATTGCGTATTCTCATAGGGCGACCGCATTTATTGCAGATTTTTGCTGAGTTATCGCACTCTACATTATTGCATCTACTCTCGTTTTCTCTATCAACAGAAGGTGCACCACACTCTTCACATACACGTGCTTTACCTACCTGACAGCCTTTACCAGAGCTACAGCCGTAAAAATCACCATATCTGCCTTTTATTAGACGTAAATAGCCACCTGCACAGTTAGGGCATTTGAATGTTTTTCTATAATGCTCTTGAAATTCTTGAGATACGATATTGATATCGTATTTAGGTTTAAGTAATTCACTGACAAACTCTGATGGTGAGGTCGGATTTGCAATAATGTAAGATTTCTTTTTACAACGTGTGATACCTACATACAGCAAACGTCGTTCTTCAGAATGAGGATACGGATCTAATGTTGGAAGTAACGCTTCAGGAATAGCATCTTCACGATTCCCGTTAGGAAAGCCACTCTTTCCTTGGAAAAAACCAATCAAGATGCAGTAGTCTGCTTCTAACCCTTTTGACTTGTAAAAGCTCCAAAAATTAATACCTTTCGAATCTTTTTCCCCCAAAAAGTCACGCGATTCTTTGAGCAGATAGTTATATCTTGCAATGACGGCTATTGAACCGTTAGGGTCGCTCTCTCTAATTTCATTGACCACCTCATGCACTCTACTGTATAAACCGTTTTCCTTGCTAGAGTCATCATCTAACAAATAGACTTGTGGCTCATTTACTACTTCATGCGTTTGAATATGTTTTTTATATTGCTCAGGATTCTCCATAACAAATTTGCCTGCAGTATCAGCAATGCTATTGTTATAGCGAAAAGTCTTTTGAAGCATAGTTAGGCTATGAGGCCCTACCAATTCATTGAATCTAGTGGTCAGCTCAAGCTTACCTCCTGCAAATCTATAAATAGACTGCCAGTCGTCACCAACAACTGTCAACGAAGGATCAGGGCCCTTTGCAATAATACTGTTTATAAAATCCATGCGAGAAGCTGATATGTCTTGGAACTCATCAACTAAAATATATTTCCATTTAGGTTTGTATTTATTGTTATCTATAACCTCAATAGCACGAATAATCATATCGTCAAAATCGATAGAGTTATTCGCTGCAAGTTCTACAACATAAGCCTCATGCAGATCATTTAAAATTTGTGTTTTTTGTTTTGGTTGAGATATCTTAGCTTTTTTCAGCCGATCAAATATATTGTCTTCATTCAATCTTTCAAACCGAATAGCCTGTAGCGATTTAACCAGCATCTTGCTCCAAGTAGCAATCTGATTACTAGCAGACAGTTCTGAAAGTAGCTCATTTAAGGTTTCATCTAGAGCTTTTTTATTTGGAATCACTCCAACAGCTCTTAATCGTTCTTCAAGCCTTTCTTCTAACGCATCTTCAGTCCAATCATAGTGAAAGGTTTCTACTAAAGTCGTATTAAGCTCATTGTGTAATTCGCGTTTACTTTTAATAGACTCGTTATAGTCTTGTTTATCAATGTCTGGACGTGTATTCCCCTGTCTATCAATACCAAAGTGTTCAATGTAAATATCAGAGTTAACAATATGAAAATCAGGCTGATAGTCAAAACCTACATCAATCCGGCGCTTGCTAACATAAGGCGCTTCATACTCATAAGATATTTTATGCAAAGCCAACCAATTAGCTATTTTTAGTTCTTGATAACCCTTTACCAGCTCACCTTTGAGGGTTCTATATTCATTATCTCTAATGTGGTTCTCATACTCAGCTTGAGTGCTAAAGTCGAAAGGATTTACAGCTTCTGGAAATAAAGAGATGAAACTAAGCAATCGTTTTGGATTCTGTCTTAAATAACTTATTACCCAGTTTGTCACCCACATATCTAACTTTAAGCTGTCTTCAGTCAAAACACTCATATAGGTAGGAATGCCAGACTCTCTTAAAATGCCACGACCCAATGCATGAAAGGTTGAAATTTGGGGGTGTTCCATTAGCTCTATACCCGCATTATCTGCCTTATCAGCTAAGCGTTGTTTTAACTCTTCAGCCGCAGATTTATTATAGGCTAGTATTAATATTTCAGATGGTACGACAAGGCCACGATCAATAAGATCTAGAGCTTTAGCAACCATAACGGATGTTTTTCCTGTACCAGCTGCCGCAAGTACCATATTTTTATCATTAGAGCGCAGTACGCCAAGCCTTTGTTCATGAGTTAAAGGGTTAGATTCTACGTTATCGAAAAATGATTGTCTTTGCTCTAAATTAAATACTTCATGATAAGTACCTAATCCCTCTTGCGTAAAAGGATGTTGGTTGTAAATGGCCTGGATATCACTATGTAAATTATGGTTGCTAAAATAGTGCCATGGCGTATTTGTGTCTTTATAGAAGGGTAGTAAATCGTTTGCTATAGATTTGATTTGTTCTACTCTAGACCCTCGAGGATAGAGAGTCAGCACTTGGGAGTTAAAACGGTCGATTGAGTCTATAAGGCGAGGCTGTATGCCATGGGCAATTTTTTTGTTGGCAGATTCTACAAATGCTACAGCATCTGTTTTGGATAAAAACTTGTGTCCCTTAAAGTCTTTTCCGTCAAAGACGTATAGCGTTGCACCAAAAATACCGCCTTCTAAATAGACGAATTTTTGAGCCTCAGAGAACGATATAAGCTCTTTCGCGCGTCCTTTAGCTTCTAAAGACAGACCTTGTTCTGTCAGCATTAAACTCTTATTACCAAAAAACCTACCTAAAAGATTGAAATTTAGCTGCTTAACAGTAATGATATCTGTCATTTTTATACCTAAAAATTATTGTGTATGGTTATTTATTTTTTAAAATATATGTTTAATAATTAAACACGAAACTGTATTTAAATTACATCATCAGTAGTGAGCTCTATGTCTGTAATCGTACAGGTTTTAGAACTCTAATATTCAGAGTTTTTCCAGAACCATTAGGGCTGATTAAATAAGTTATCTTATCAAGTTGTATCTCTGTTGTTTCTTTACCGAAGGATTGAAAATTAGATAAGCACATTTTTTTTAGAATTATAGTGATCTTATATTTCTCTATAACATTAGCAAGCAAACTAAAATTTCTAGGGACTGTATAGAATTGAGAAAGCATTGAAAAAAATAAGCAACGCCTTACTCT
>NZ_JADQAH010000059.1:0-12976 GCF_022129225.1 Psychrobacter sp. Ps7
CTAAATAGGACGGATTGACGGCTCAACTATGACAGATTGACGAGTGGATATGGATGTTTAAGGCTAAATAGGACGGATTGACGGCTCAACTATGACAGATTGACGAGTGGATATGGATGTTTAAGACTAAATAGGACGGATTGACGGCTCAACTATGACAGATTGACGAGTGGTAAAGTAAGAAAAATGGCAGCGGTTAGCTTCTTAAAGACAACTATAGCAACCAACAGCCTACGAGCAGCAAATTATTACTCATACCAAAATATATAATTTTGTCGGCGTAAGCCTATCCTGCGATAGAAAAAATGGGGTCATTTTGTCGGTAATCGCCTATCCTGCAATCAAAAAATATTGCTTAATCCCTGCCCTTTCACCCCTTTTTTGCCCTGATTTTTTGCCTTTAACTTGTTTTTACTTGGTTATAGTTGGTTTTACTTGGTTATAGTTGTATTTGGTTGTTTTAATAGCAAGCCTTACTTGTATTTGGTTGTATTTGGTTGTATGGTCTTATCTAACCTAATTTAAGGAGTAACGTATGGCTAAATCCAAGCTAACTAAACAAGCAATACGTTTTTTGGTTGATACATACGATGATGAAACTACCAATCATACTTTTCACCAAGTAAGAAAAATGATTGAAGACAAATTTAAGATAACCGTCACCTATGAAGCAATCCGAAAAAGTTATCATGCTAACAAAAACCTTTTGCGTGCTGAAGAAGTAGGAAAGACAAAAGAAAAACCTGAAGCTGGTGTAACTTCTGTTGAAAAAGACAAGCCCAAAAGCTTAATGAGTGAATTAAGAGCTATTAGGGAAGCAAATAACCGTAAGGAGTATAGAAGCATCTCTGAAGATATAGATGATGAAGAGGTGCTTGCGTTATTTTCTAGTCCAAAGCCTGACCAAGACGAATAACTAAAATACAGCTCATTTTGATATACAAGAAGGGAAAAGATAAATTCTGACTTACTCACCAATCTCGGTTGTCTTAGGTTGTCTTAGGTTGTGTTAAGTTGTTTGAGTGACAAATATTGGTTGTCTTAGGTTGTTTGACCTAACTATCTATACTACAAATCCAAATAATCTTTAATTGGACGTTTCTTAAACTGTGAAGCGTCGAGCCTATCCCAGATTCTGTGTAACCGCTATTTACTCCCGATCAATACTTACACAGAATCTGGGATGAGCTCCTACTTAGCGAGTTTGCACAGCGCCATGGTATTGAGGACCACGATAAAGCGGTGGAATTTACCGCGCACTTACGCCAAGTGGCCAAACGTTTTGATCACACGCTGGTTGAGAACAACAAAGCCATTATCAAGCTGTTGCGTGATCCTAATGCTGAACGTGAGCAGTATCTAGCGCTTACCAAGCATTTTACAGATTTTAGAGACAATATCGATCAAAAACGAACGGCATTTAATAGCAGTATTATCGACAAACTGGGCGGTAGCGCAGGAGAGGTTGGCAGAATGACTCGGGACACCATGTCATCGTTCAGCTATATAGAAGAATTAATGTATTACATCAATCAGGATAACTGCCCAGCTGAGGCTAGAAAAGCTGCTAGAGAACATCTAGCAGATACCTTAGATAAAACCTGTCAGCAATTCAAACTTGCGTTGCGCGATGTTAACTCACTACCAACAACCCAGCGTAAAAGCTACTCAGAGGCAATTAAAGCCACTTTAGAGGCGTTTACTGAGCAATATGGCAAAGAGCTGTCTGAAAGCCAACACAGAGCACTACAGGACGGTTTAGAGTCCTATCAGTATCAAGTGAGTAGAACTAATACACCTAGCCAAGGATTTAGTCCTTAATCTCATCCTTAAAAAAACGATTACTGAGGGATAAGTTGCTTAGGCAAGATATGTTGTTTAAGTGATGTTTTTTCACTTATCCACAAAAAATTTATCTCCCGTTTCTTTAAGGGTTTTTATTTGATCCTGTTTACTCCTGTTTACTCCTGTTTAAGAGCCTTTTTTCACCTTTAAAATCAATAGCTTACAAAGAGAAAAAACACAAAATGAGTAGAATAAACACAAAATGAGTAGAATAAACACAAAATGAGTAGAATAAACACAAAATGAGTAGAATAAACACAATAAAAAAATACTGATACTATTTGTAGTTTTATATGCTAAAGTGAATCTTGGTTATTATTGGAAATAACAGTAGATTAAGCAAGGATTCGAAAAAAATATGGAAAACAATCTAGTCGTACAATCCAATGAGCTTGTTCTAGCAGCTTATACCATGACTACTAAAGAAAAGCAGTTATTACTGACTTGTATTAGTCGTATTGACAGTAGACCTGATGCGCCAAATATTACTAAGCAAACCAAGTTTACGGTGACAGTTGAGGAAGTAGCAAAAATATTCTATACCGATAGCACCAAGAAGAATGCTTTTAGAGATTTAGAGCAAGCTAGTAATCGGCTTTTTGATAGGGAGGTACTGATAGCACTGGAGGATAATAAAACGCTTCGTACTCGCTTTGTTAGCGGTGTTCTTTACGACCCCAATGGAGAACAGATAACAATAACATTTGCAGAGGATGTACTGCCTTATTTGACACAGCTAAAAGCTAACTTCACAAAATATAGGCTGATGGAGGTGTCTGAGCTCTCAAGTATTCACTCTATGCGCTTATATGAATTAATTGTTTGTTGGGTAGGTCAGTACCAATATACTAAATCTATGGATTTAGACGATTTTCGCTATGTTATGGGCATTAAAGGTAAGTATAAGCAATTTGGACAGCTTAGAGAGCGTGTGATTGAGACTGCTATAGATGAGGTAAATGAGAGTACAAACTATAAAATTACTGTTGAGTACCATAAAAAAAGTAGGGGCAAAGGTTACGAGGGCCTAACGCTCAAATTCCATCGGAAAACATTAGACAAGCTAACCAGTGCAGACGGCACCCTGTCACAAGCTACCATACAGTCTATCGTTGATAACGTGCAGTTTATGAATGACTATAACAACCATCCAAGCCTAAGTTATGACGGCAAAATGCAGACTGACGCATTTAAGCGCGAAATGATTAATATCATACAACGAGAGCCTGAAAGCTTTAACAAGCCCAATAAAGGTTTAGAGAGCTATTTACCAAAGATTAAACACTAATGTTTTTTCAAATATCCGTTAAAGTCAAAAGAACCACCGTTTTTTCTTCTTAGCCGTCACGACGATTGAATCATCTTTTTTTTCTTGCTCTGGTTCAAGTGGCGGCTCATCACTCATTTCAGCCTGCTTAAACTCTAGCAGTCTCACTTGTGCGAAATCTTGGATACTAGCGTTGGCTTTATCCAGCGTTTTGTTTAACTGTCCTATCTGCTGCTGATAATTTTCAATTAACTTTTTTTGATCGCTTACTTGTTGGCTGAGGTGCTCATTCTTGAGCTTTTCAAGTGCTAATAGGTGTTCAATATCCGTATTGTACTGAACACTTTGACTGTTCAGAGGTGTACTTTGAACAGTGTCCACTGAACGTTCAGTACGTTTTTTAGAAATTGGCTCACCAAACACGCGCAACATTTCTGAAACGTCTATTTTCTTATCTGCTGTTCTAGAAAGCTCACCATCATTGACCTTCTGATAGATCGTGGTTCTTGATACACCCCATTCTTTTGCCGCTTTTGTCACCGATATGTTCATTGTTCACCTAGTGTTCAAGTACGTTTTTAGAAACTGTACAGTACAACTGTCCAGAACGTTCAGTGAACAACTATGGCACTAACCCGTCTATCAGGCACATTATAAATAAACTGCTGTGTAAATCAGACGGTTAGTTATATAGCACTCACTTTATTGAACAAATATAGGGTATTATTAATGCTTGAAAGCAGTGTTTTGGGTATTAAAGAAAGAAGGTTCTATGAAAAAATTTATTCTAAGTATGGCGTTATCTCTCTTTGCCTTATCTTCTCAGGCAGCAGTTACAGTCACTGATAATCCATTTTATAGTGATGTTGAGGTAGAGCATCCGTTGTTTGCTAAAGGTGCTGGCGGCTCTCAATGCAAAGGCTTACCGCGCACTTGTGGGCAGATGGTTAGCTGTGAACAAGCCAAACAAGCACTCAAATGTGGAAATACCAAGCTAGACCGTGATAAGGACGGCGTACCATGCGAATCAATATGTCCAGGTGGTTAATTGCAGTAGCGTCTATCGTTATGATTGGGTGCAGCTCAGGCAATACAGAAAATGATCTGTATGGTTCAGGCTATATCGTAGTGAGTGAGCAGACATGGAGTAAAATTACATGACTCCTTATTTTTTTACGGTGCCTGAGGGTGATATTGGGTGTGCCTCGAATCCTGCTTTTGGTCGTGAAGTGTACTTTCATCCTAAAGGTTACACCGATGAATCTTATATTGGTACACCGCTTAATAAGGCGGCGGTAGATGGCTTAAAGCTAAGTCATTTGACGCCAAATGTGACTTATAGTGTCAAAGAAGGGGTTGTTCTTAATGAAACTGTACAAATTGGGATGATCTCCAACTAATCATACTCAATGGTAACTGTTGCCGTTGATTTAACGGTTCCACCAGTAACCCCAGTTTCTGTCTGATAGTAACGTGCAACTAATGGGATATTATATTCAACATTCGCACTTGCTACTAACGATCCTAACGCAACTTTTTCATTCTTAGCAATAATATTGTTAGAACCTTGATATTGTGAGACTAATTGAGTACCCACTCCATTTGCTCGTGTAGATTGAGGGGCACTATTTGCAAGAACATCAGTAGTGTTGGCCGCAGCATCATAGTCAAAAGTTAAGCCTATTTTTTCAGGTACGGTTAGATTTGCACCACCATTACATTTGATGTTTAGATCAAAAGCTTGTTCACCTTGTGTTGATCCTATCCCTGTAAACCCACTTTTATTCACTGTTGGCAGTTCAACTACCTTATTCTTATTACCTTGTATTTCACATGACGAAGACGTGATAGTAATAGTATCACCAATTAAAGTACTGGTTAAAAAAGGTTTATCGTCCCTCCCTCTTAGGTGATAGCTACTATACCTCCCTGTCTGGAGCTTTCCATTTCCTGTGGCTGCAGCTGTTTTAATAATTTCTACAACAAAAAAGCCGCTACCTAAACTGTAGTCAGTTGTACCAAAAAAATTGTTTCCTTTTATTGATCTACTATAAGGATAGTAACCTGAGAAGTTTCCTCCATCTGATAATTCTCGATATAGACGAATACCGATACCTGAAATATTCGTTTTATACACATTATCGCCAGCACCAGGCGCTAATCCAAGATTGTTAGTGATAATTGCATCGACAAATCCTGTCGAATTATAAGTACACTTAACTGTTGATGAGGGATTAGCAGGGATTGGGAAGGTTTTTTTAACCAAAATCTTTCCAACTGGATCACTGGGCAGAACCGTCACTGCACCAACCGCCATATTGATATCTATTGATGTAAAACTTTCACTTACTGTGCAGGCTGCATAGGCTTCTGAACTTAAGGCACAGCTTATGAGTACCAAAACACTACTTAACACTTTATAGTTCATGACATACGCCTTCTAACATGATCATATTTTTATTATTATCAGATGCTTGAGTGGTGGCATCATATTGAATGCTACATTGCTCACTCTGCTCTTCACCCCATTTTACAGTCACTGTGTCTGTCAAAGTTTTGGTACGTAAATATGCTAAGCTACCTTGAGCAACCATGCCAACATATTCGCCTTTTGAGTCAAATATTTCAGCTGCAAATGGCAATGTCTCACCTTTTGCATTCAAAGTACGAATATAGATAGCCTTCCCTGACTTAGTTCTGAAGTCGACTTTTGAGATTGACCCAGCATAAGGTGCTATACGCTGACTGGTACCCTCTAATTCAACATCAAGAGACATACCTTCTGGATTTAAGGTAATATCATTTAAACGATAAGGGGTTACATAGGGTATAACCGCATAGCCTGATTTATTGATAGTCAAACCAGTGGTATTATTCACTTTAGCGCCTGTCGCTTCAGGGGCATAAACCAGAACCATAGTTTGACCTTGATCTGGACCAAAAAGAACACCGCCAGAGTGTGCAACAATATTTCCTCGAGTTGACAATGCTGCTTGCTCATACTGGTCTGAGATACCATAGGATCCACCTAAAGTCGCAAAGTTCGTACGATATTGAGCATTGGCACTCAGACTTGGGTTTTCCCCATATTCAGTGGCTAACGAGGCCCCATAATTGAAGCGATCTCCTACAACACCGTTTACCCCTACAGTGGTACTATCTTGAGTGGTAAATGAGTTGAAGTTTGCAGGACTACCTTTGATTGAGAGGGGTAATGATAATGTTAGTAGATATTCAGTATCATCATCTTTTCTACCTGTTACATCATTCTCTACAACGCGCTTAATGGCCGAGAGACCATAGTTTACGCCACGATAATTATTACTATAACCAACTTGGTATTCTTTAGTAGCTTCTACGTCGTTCCAATAGTCTGACCATGAGCCAGTGGCGTAGACATTACCCCAGTCATTAGGTAAACCTTGGTTTAGCGTGATTTGAAACTCACTACGTTGTTTACCGGCGTAGGCAGAGGTGATACCTCTGTTATCTAGATCTTTAGCCAATAAGGCATCACGTAATTTATAAAAATTTTCAGTTGAATAACGATAAGCAGCGAGCGTTAAATTGGTATTTGTTGGATCAATTCGCTTGCTATAACTAATACGATAGCTTTGTCCTGACTCTTTATCACGACGATCAAAATCAGTTTCAGAATGAGAGATATCTAACGCAACAGCGCCTATGGGTGTCGCAAATGCACTTCCTAAGGTTAGAGCCTTATAATTATCAGATCCTTGTAGACCACCATAAGCAGTAATATAGTTATTAATACCACGTTGGTATTGGCCTTGGAAAATAAACGGGTCAACCTCGATATCACGATCACGAAATTGACCTGTCATTACTGAGTAACGACTCATGCCTGGGCGCAGCATTTGTGCAACAGAAGCATAAGGTATTGAGTATTTTTGAATTTCACCACTAGCTTCTAAGATAGATATCTCTAACTCACCACCAAACCCTGTAGGATATAAGTCATTAATCTCAAAGCTTCCAGGAGCAACTGTTGTTTGATAAATCAGTTGACCTTGTTGGCGTATTTCTACTTTGGCATTGGTTTTGGCGTTACCACGGATCCGCGGTGCATAACCTGTCATGGTGTTGGGTAACATGCGATCATCGCTTGAAAACTCTGCACCACGATAACCAAATGAATCAAAAATCTCGCCATTAGTGAAGCTATCGCCAAGTGTCAATACACCACGGTATTCAGGAAAGGCGCGTTGAGCATAAGTGCTTACGGAATTATAAGTAGATTTAGATTCTTTATCTTCAGCTTCATCCTCCCACGTCCATTGTCCGTTATGGCGGAGTTGCCAACTTGCGATATTTGCCCCAGTATTTAAAGACAAGAATGCGTTTGTTCTCTCTTCATTATTATTAGATTTATTGAAGGTCTTATAGGCACTGGCGTTGTAAGAGGCGAATGCTGCATTGATGCCACGATCCCAAACACTGGGATCAATGTAACCTCGTGCATTTTTTTGCATTGCAATTTGAGGAATCGATACATCAAATCTTAGTTTTGAGGTATCAAGTTCGTAAAATGAATCGTCAACCCATTCATTAAGCTTTTGGCACTCTGTGTTAGTAGACTCTGTTTTTTCTTTGATGATTTCTGCTTTTATACCATACTCAAGTAGCTGCCGCGCTGTAAAACAGGTATATGCATTTTTATTATCTTCAGTCGCTTTAAACACCATGCGATGCTTACCAAACCAGCTGCCATTTATATAAACATCTACATTATACTCACCAGGCAAAATGGGATTACCATGTGTAAATCGATTGATATCAATTTTTTTAGCATCACCAATTAAAAAGTCAGAATTAAAATCTGCTTCTGTAGCAACGGATGACTTTTCTGGCTCATCAACTTCATCTGCATTAACTAAGGTAGGAATACTAAATGTTATTACACCAAAAGCGATGTAATAACTTAGATATCGTTTAAGATTCTTATTTTTTATAATCTTTTCACACATAGCATAAACATTCCTATTAGCCTGTCTGTTGATGACTATCAAAACATTAAAACTATTACTGGTTGATAGTGCGTTCGACACGCCCACCATAATCGTTAATAGTAGTAAAAGTCATATCTTTGATATTTGAGTTCTTTAAAGCTATTTTCTGCTCAGAAAAAGGAACTAGCATGATTCCTTCTGACAAAATATTAACTTTTTTACCTAAATGTTCTTGAGTTATAGTAGTGATAGTAATGTGAAAAGGTGTTGGGTTCTTAATTAATAAATTATTACCTTGGCTACTCCACTGAATCTTTTCAGGGGCTAAGGCAACATCTTCTTTGATGCCACTTGGACGATAAAAAAACTTGATGCGTGAGCGAATCGCTAGTTGTAAAAAGTTATCTGGAGCAGCTGCTTTATCTTTGGTAGATGGCTTAGGGGGTATATCTAAAACATTTAACCAAAATAACGTCTCTTGAGTTTTACTCAAGGTATTCGCAGTCGGCAAACTTGTTATACGTAGGTATTGACCTTTCTCGGCTTCTACACGTGTAATAGGTGGGGTAATAATAAAAGGCGCTTTTGATTGGTCTGGAGTTGCACTTGCATCTCCTTCATCGATCCATGCTTGAACCAATGCTGGTTTTTTACCAGTATTAGTGACTTGTAACGTGATTTCGCGTGCATCAGATGGATAGACAGCACGAGTACCATGAATGATAATCTCAGCATTGACTGCGCTGAAAGGGATTAAAAGTGCCAGTAAGCATGTTTTATAAAACGAGTGCTTTAAAGTCATATACTTACCTTAATTAAAAGAATTAATTAAAAGAGCTAGGTTAATTATTCAACCTAGCTCCTATCAATCTAATACAAATTATGGATAAATAATTGTATATTGCACAGAAGTATTAACAGTACCAGGAGTTGCAGTACCAGTAGCATAGTACTCAGCGTAATAATTAAGCTTAGCTGCACCACTTGTTGTAGCTACAGATTGTGAGTTTGTTTGAGGAACACCATTAGTCGCAAGAAGAGAGATAGGTAAATTATTTGAACCTAATAACTGTACTTGAACTTCATCAGCGCCGCCGGCAGCGGTATTTAAACGACCTGTAGCTAAGTCAACTGTTGAACCTGGCTCGAAGTAAGTAGCAACGTTTGTCTCTGGAGTACATCCAGTTAAGTTAATGGCAAAAGCAGTACGACCAGCAGTTTGACCCGCATTTGCAAGTGCGCTTTTATTAACCGTTGGAAGGGTTACAACAAAGTCCGGAGTACCGGCGTTTATCACACAAGTGCTGTCTGTGACCAAACCATTGATTGTGATTGTACCGTCAGCAGCGAACGCACTAGACATGCCAAGAACGATTAAAGAACTGGCTAAAAGAATTTTTTTCATACTGTGTCTCCATGGACTAGGGGGGGGGGTAGATACATAATACAGCATTATGTACTTACATTAATCAGCGTTATTATATACATAACATAACATCATTATATACATAACATAACATCATTATATATATATTATTGTAAGCAAATAAATAGGAACTACTTGTTAACCTTCATAGTTTTAGCCAAAGATGAGCACAAATTCAAGCCGATATACTTAGATAACCTTTTTTCGATTTTACAAAATTTAGTTATCAACCTTTCGTGGTTTTTTCAACTTATTGAAAGTACTGTGAACCGCCCTGAGACGGGTAAATAACCAGTATTCTAAGAAAGTACGACGAGTTCTATATCTGTGAAATCAGATGCATCTGGCAGGACAGTAAATACTGTGATAGCGCTCGTAAAGTTGGGGAGCAAATGAAAGCGGATGTCTTACAGGTTGCGTATTGCACGATCGATCAGTTAATGAAAAAATCATTGGCTGTAATGGGTTTGGCGTGGTAAGAATAAGATAAAAACTCATAACCATAATGACAAAGCGTGCTGGTGAATTGATTAATCATAACTTTAGGGCTCATCAATCTACCCAGCTAGGGGTTACACGTTTTACCTTTATCAAAACAACTAGGTTTATACCGCATTTATTATTGTTGTGTTTGCACGCGTTATTGTGGGTTGAAAGGAATCTAATCATATGTACACCGATATGGTGATAATAGCGCTAAATCAAGCGATAGCCGATAGGAGCAATCTCAAAGATATAATTCATTGCATCGATATAGGGGTTCAGAGCTTAGACATCTGCTACAATTCTAGCATGGTTGACTCTGGCGCGATTACCTGGGTCAGTATAAAAGGGAGTAATGCACTGGCTAAAATGGTCAACGGGCTTTATGAATCTGTAGTAATTAAATATCTAAAAAACAAAGCTATGGGGTAAGCAATATTGAATTAGCCACGTTTTAATGGATGCTTAATTGAATAAAGTGCGACTGAATGAGCTATTTCTAGAAGTTTTTGATATCATCAAACCATTCATGAAAAGAGACATATGTTTATCCAGTTTTTCAATATCATTTTGGTTAGGCATTGCTTATTCTCTATTCGGTAGTAGCACACTCTATAGGAACGTTTCTTTATCCTCTAGCATAGATATATAAACCCAAACTTATTGAACAGTGACTTTGTCACAATGTGTTGTATTTGTTGGTATAAATACAATAGCGACTATAAGCTCTACAATATCCTGGAAAACCTAATCGCAAGGATGGTTACTAATATAAAAATTAGACCGATTATCCATAATGATTGTAAAAAAAATTTTCTGTCATTCATATTCAGTTGTCCAATATTATTATCAGGATATAACTCACTATAATAGTGCATATAAAATCGGTTTAGCTACTGCTGAAGGTAATTACTCCAATAAATAAGAACACTCATAAATAGAGAGTAACTGCTAAAATACCTCAGCTATCATTCTTGCTTTAATACTCGATAAACTGTAGCCACCCCAGCACCAACCGCCTTAGCAATTTCCTCTTTTGTCATATTGTTTTGACTGGCCAATTCTCTAATACGATTGTGTTTCGTTGTATTAGGCTTCTTACCGGCGGGCTTATAGCCACTATTAGCCAATCCCTGCTTGATACGCTCTCTACGCTTGTCATTATCAAGCTTTGCCATCGTTGCTAACAAGTCGATCAGCATATGGTTAATCACTGTTAGGATCTCACCTGTCATGCCCTTACTTACCGTATGCGTAGTTGGTAGATCAGCTACCACCAATCGTAAGCCCTTGTCTTTTATACGCTGCTTTAGAATCGCAAAATCATCTTGAGATAGCCGGCTTAATCTATCCACGCTTTCAACCAGCAGAATATCGCCTTCTTCAGCATCATTGAGTAACAGAGTGAGTGCTGGTCTATCAAGCTTCGTACCACTGAAATGCTCAACGTACTCAACATGGTTATCATCATAGCTTTGGCTAAAGCTAATCAAGTCAGACAAGGCTCTCTTAGCGTCTTGATCCTTAGTACTGGCTCTCACATAAATACGAACGGTCATAACGCCACCTCTATTACTTAGACTTAATAATTAATGTTCATTGATAATAGCCAGATATTACTATCATTTAATAATAGAAACAAGTCTAATGATAGCTAGGTTATCGTTTAGAGATTTTATGTTTTGGGTATAGGCTAATGATAGGAAAAAAGCACAGCAACCAGCCCTATAATTCAAAAGTCTGTTATAGATGGTTCCATGTTAACAGTCTGTTTTAAGTAGTCTATTAATAGGTTTAAAGGGTAAAATGCCTGGTTCCGTTGGGGTATGCTTAAAAGTTAATATTTTTTATAAGAGAGTGGGTTTGGATATGGAAAAGAAGCCAGGAGATATCAGTGTAGGTGATGAGCTGACCAATCAAGAGATTGTAGGTATATTTAAATGTGGTAATCAAGGAGGGATGAGAAGGAGCAAGCGTGAGAACTGCCTTGTTCTTATAACTGATCATACAAAATCTTTGTATGATGATCATATTGATTCAAAAGGGATTTTACATTATACCGGTATGGGAACGAAAGGGGACCAGGACTTAAATAAGTCTCAGAATAGAACTTTAAATGAATCTAAAGGTAATGATATCAAAGTCTATTTTTTTGAGAAATACGGTCAGAAGTCCTCGTATAGATTTAATGGTGAAGTCGAACTAGATGGTGAACCGTATGAGGGAAAACAACATGATGAGCTAGGTGTGCTTAGAAAGGTCTATATATTTCCACTTAGACCCATTAATACAGAGTCTTTCCCTGTAATTGGAAATAATGAACTTAATGAAACGATAGAGATTAAAGAGAAGAAAACTAAAAAGCTATCAAATCGCGAGTTAGCTGAAAGAGCTACTAAATTAAATCATACTTCATCTACTAGTAACACCTATAGAAAAGTCATCTCAAAACAATATGATCGTAATGAATTTGTCAAAGAGTACGCCCGGAGAAGGGCAGCAGGACGATGTCAATTATGTGATGAATTAGCGCCTTTTAAAAGTAATGGAGTTCCATTTCTAGAGGTCCATCATGTTGAATGGTTAGCAGAGGGTGGTCCTGATTCTGTAGATAACGTTGTTGCACTTTGCCCCAACTGTCATAGAAAAATGCATGTTATCAATAAACCTAAAGATTTGCAGACGTTAGTTGATAAAGCTAAGGAGATTTTGAGCCTTTCCTAAAAATTGAACTGCCCCAGTATTGTTAGAAATCCCACAATCTAAGAGACTAACTATTAGTTAGATGACTGTGTGCGTTTAGTTATATCTCTAGGCGTGGCGCTTTTGACGGCTCAACTATGACAGATTGACGAGTGGATATGGATGTTTAAGGCTAAATAGGACGGATTGACGGCTCAACTATGACAGATTGACGAGTGGATATGGATGTTTAAGACTAAATAGGACGGATTGACGGCTCAACTATGACAGATTGACGAGTGG
>NZ_JADQAH010000060.1:0-12083 GCF_022129225.1 Psychrobacter sp. Ps7
AGCGGCAGCCGCACAAGGTGCAAACTCGGTAGCGTTAGGCAATAAATCTATGGCTGGCGGCATGAACAGCATCGCTATCGGTAACGAGGCAAAAGCGACCAAAAACAACCAAGTCGTCTTAGGTAGTGCTGGACAAGTGCAGTCTAGTACCGCATCACAGTCAGGTACGGTCAGAATCGTCACTATCGATGACAATGGCACGTTAGGCACTATGATGGTTGACTACTATAAGTCGGCTAAATAATTATAATTGAGTGGTTAATACTGACGCTGGTGTAGTTATAGTCAGTCATACTAGATGAAACAAAAACCTCGCGATTGCGAGGTTTTTTTTGGTTGGTATGGTTGGTTTGCTTGATGGTGTTTTGAAGTGCTGCTTTAGATTTCGTGGTTATCAAAGTTATTATGAAGCTGGAGCCAATCCTGCCATCCGCTATTATCTGCTTATCTAGCCGTGGTGAGTCAACGGCTTGGGGTATTCCTGTTTGGTCACGAGACTACCCCAAAACCTAGCCTTCGCAACACTCCTATTCAAGCAGGATAGCCGCTACTGTCAGGGCTAAACTGCGTTTCAGGGCAAGCTCTAAAGTTAAGACTAACTATCGCGTTTTTTTGAAACCCTTAGTAGCTAATACTCAAGTCAACTTTGGTTCTCTTTGCTACAATAGATCATATAATTATTAGCTGTGGAATATAATAGTTTAATGAAATATAAATTTATAATCGAATTCAACTTAAAATAAGGGTTTTCAGTGGCGATAAATATTCCCGAAAGAATGGAAAAGGTACTAAAAAAAGACTCTGGTATTTATTCTTTCACTCTAACAAGCGTAAGTAATCTTAAACCTTGGCTAGATGCTAATACAACGGTGTTTTTTCCTGAATATACTGATCATAGCTTCATACATTTGAATGAAGTTTTAGCAACATCCCAGAGTATTATTATGGATGAAAGCTGGAATACTATAACGCCTGAGGACGTATCAGCAATGATAATCTCAGTATTACTTCATGATTGTGCAATGCATATTACGGAAGATGGATTTTATTCTCTTATAGGAGATACGTATCCACCAATTAGGTCTCAATATGTGGAAGCAGAACCTAAATGGAGTGTAATGTGGTCTGACTACATAGCAGAAGCCAAGCGCTTCAATTCCGATAAGCTCAAATCAATTTTTGATGATACTAAACCTGTAAGTGACATTCCAAAAGACAAAATAGAGTTAACAACTAGGGATAAGTTACTAATTGGCGAGTTTATCAGGAGACATCATGCTCGAATAGCACATGAAATTGTATTCAATGGTGTACCAGGAACTGATGGAAAAACGCTCAAGCTAGCGGATGAACCAAGACGACATTTTTTAGATTTATGTGGATTTATAGCTAAAAGTCACAATATGTCATTAAGACAAGCTGTCGATGAGATACAGCGTAAAAAAAGAAGGATTCATTTAAATACTCACGTTCCATTCTTGATGTCTGTTCTTCGTATCTCTGACTATATTCAGGTACAAGCAACTAGAGCACCCTCACAACTATTAAATGTTAAATCATTGATCAGTCCTATATCGAAAGGTGAATGGAAAAAACATGATGCTATTCTTGAAATTAGTCATGCTGATGAAGACCCAGAAGCTCTATTCATAGACGCTGAACCTCAAGATGCACTTATTTTCGAAGATTTAAGGCGGCTTTTTAGTGATATGCAGAGAGAGCTTGATGAAGTATGGGCAGTATTAGGTGAAATCTATGGTAGATATGATGAAATGTCTAATTTAGGTATTAATATTCGTCGTCTACGCTCTTCATTAGATGATATTGAGCAGTACATTGAAGATAAAAGCCCTAACTTCATCCCTAAGGTACTTAAATTTCGAACTGCTGATTCCGAAATGATGGAACTATTGATCGCGCCACTTTATGGCGATAAACCTGAAATTGGTATTCGAGAGCTAATACAAAACTCAGTAGATGCTTGTTTAGAGCGTGACGATATAATTCACAAACAAAGTATTACTTTTGATAAGCCTAATGACTATGATGTATGTGTTTCAGTAATTGAGCATGAAAATTATGGTGAAGTAATTGTAGAAGATTATGGTATAGGTATGACACTTGATACTATCGAAAATTACTTCTTAAATATTGGAGCTTCATTTAGAAACAGTGACAGATGGAAAAAAACGCATGAAACTGATGGCAGTTCTGACATTCATCGTACTGGAAGATTCGGCATCGGATTATTAGCTGCTTATTTACTTGGGGATGAATTAGAGGTTGAAACAAGGCATGTAAATTGTCCAAAGAATAAGGGGCTGAAGTTTAAATGTCGTAGAGGGAGTAAGTCAGTAACGGTATCAAATATTAGCTGTCATATTGGTACTAAAATATCGATTAAAACAAGTAGTAGTAGTATTAAGTATTTAAACAACGACTCACGAAAATGGGATTGGTATTGTTTAAACACTCCTAAAGTAAAACGCATAGTTTTGAAATTAGAATCTTTAGAAAACATCTTACCAAAAGCTTTAGCTCAGAACATCATTGTACCCCAATGTCTTAGCGAATTAAACAATAGTAGCTGGAATAGAATTTCAACTAGTGTATTTAGCGATTTGCTTTGGTCGCATACTAAGTATAAATTATCTGAAGGTAATAGAAACTCTTCACAAACTTCACCAGCGCTAATTTGTAATGGTATTATAATTAGTAGTATGTATGGATCATCTAACGCTTCGATTGTAAAATTTTCTTGGTCAAAAACCTCAATAATAGAGCCTTTGACTCCTACAATAGTCGTTTACGATCAAGATGGGGAATTGCCTTTAAACATACAAAGAAATGCATTAACAAATGATAGTCCTATATTTACAAATATTTTAAGCAAGGATATAGTCAAGAATGCTGTAATTGATTTTTTTAATCTAGCAAAACCTAAAGACTTTAGTAGTTTTGAAAATATGCATAATCTAGTTGTCAAAGCCGAGAAACTGAGCTGGAAGTCTGCTAGTAGCTATAAATACTTAGAATGCTTTATTTTTTCAAAGTTAGGCATAATGATATTAGATAAAGCAATGTTACAAACATCAAAATTGGAAAGTTTACAAATAATAGTAGGGCGTTCTAATTATCTGCTAGAAGAAAATCTATTAAAGAACGAATTTACGAATATTATATTCGCATCAGCTAGTAATAAAAGTTTATATGAGAAGAGTAATTGGGTTAGAAATTATTTCGAACTAAGGGAAAGAGGATATAGATCAAGCTTTTCTCACTATGTTCCTTATAGAAATTTAAGCGGTTCAAGGCTATTTATAAAAAAACATTACTATAGTGATGTTTGCAAACCTGGGTATCTACCTAAAACATTCCAAAAGAAACTTGAGGTTATATGGGAAAATGATACTTGGATTGCCTTAGAAATCAGAAGAGGTAATATGAGTCATCTACCAATTTTCGCCGACTTTGAATCTTTTGTAAAGAAAATAGACCAAAAAGAGATATTTGGAACAGTACTTCATTATTTTGATTGGAACAAAAATTTAGTAGAACATAAAGAAGAAGAGGAACTATCGATCCCTAAAGCATGGTTAGAACTAAATAGCGATAGTCCTTATTTTAAAGTGCAGGATTTTTAGTTAGTTTCAAAAACTCTAACGCCCCTTAAACTCAGCCGCCCTTCTCTCAACCATCGCCATCGCACCCTCTTTTGCATCTTCTGAATGAAACAAATGTGGCAGATAACCATGAATATTAGCTAATGCCACTTTTGCGCCATTACGACTGGCATCTTGTGCTGATGATAATAATCCTTGCACGCCAAGCGGTGCAGCGTTGCAAATCTCTTGTGCGATACTTAGCGCGCGCTCGTATTCTTCTCCATTTGCCACCACTTCGCTGACCAAATTCAGTCTATCAGCCGTTTGCGCGTCAAAGTTTTTACCTGTTAATAGATACGGCATGGCTTTTTGCCAGCCAGCTGCTGCTACAAAGCGTACAGTCGCGCCACCAAACGGCATAATACCGCGCTGAACTTCCATTTGCGCAAAGTTGCAGTTATCACTGGCGATAACCACATCACTACTGAGCATCAGCTCAATCCCAGCGGTAAAGCACGTTCCTTGTATCGCCACGACCACAGGTTTGCTGCGCAGTTTGCCACCGATTCCCCATGGATCTATTTGGGTTTCATCGAATTCAAATGCGCCTTTATCCCACTTATCCTGTAGCTCCATTAAATCAAGCCCTGCGGTGAAGTGCTTACCGTGAGCGAATATCAGCGCACAGCGAAGATTGGCATCATTTTCGTATTGAGTGAGTGCCTCAGAGAGTTGCTTAATCATATGGCTATCAAAGGCATTGCGTTTATCCGCGCGATTGAGCCCGATCAAGCAGATGTAATCTTGGACGTCATAGGTAATGCGAGTGTCATTGCTAGTAGAATTACTATTATTACTTTCCGTAGTCATGTTTTTCTCCTTATTAGAGCGATCGTTTTATGGTTTGTCACATGGCGAATTAACACTACTAAAAATTATGTAACTTACTTTCAATATAGACATACGTTCGGTGCAACGCAAGCATCGTTTTAGCATGAGTATCAATAGCTGATATCAATATTAGTTGACCTCATTTACGCTAATGTGCAACTATTATCCAACTCAAGAAATGAATCAGAGCACGTTATGGAATTTTGGCACGGTTTTTTGCTTATCACCAGCGTCCATCTACTCGCTGCCGCCTCTCCGGGTCCTGATTTTGTATTAGTCTCACAGCAAACCTTGGCAAAAGGTAGACGCACGGGTTTGATTTGTAGTCTTGGCATTACCTTAGGTCTTGCCGTACACATTATCTATTCGGTGCTAGGACTGGCAACGCTCATCGCCCATTCGCAGCCACTACTCACTGCTATTAAATGGTTGGGCGGCAGTTATCTTATTTATTTAGGTTGGCAAGGTATTCAAGCCAAACCGAAAAAAACATCAGAATTAGTAAATCCAGTAGAGCTAATAGATTCAGGTGTTCACGTTTCACAAGATATGCTTATTAAGCAAACGACTTCTACCAGTGATGCCGAGCTTTCTGATAAAGCCATCTCGACCAAAAAACCGCCTACTGACACTGAATCGACCGCTTCCATTCTACGCCGTGGCTTTTTTTGCAATGTGTTTAATCCCAAAGCGCCCGTCTATTTCGTCGCGATATTTACACTCGTACTCTCACCCGATATACCACTGTGGCAATTGGCTATTTATGGTGTCTGGATGATGGTCTTGCAGATGGCATGGTTTAGTACCGTGGTGATGTTACTGTCTATTCCTGCCATTCATCGTCGCTTTCAGCGTTTTGAACATTGGATCGACCGTGTATTGGGTACAGCGATGATAATATTGGGATTAAATCTGATTTTACGTAGCCGATAAGACGCTAGTGACTCGTGAAATCTGCTAAAATGGTGCATTATATTCAAACATCAAAGCCTGATACTATGACCAGTAAGCCTATGAACCGTCGCCCGACCGCCAATAATCACCGAAACAGATCGCCTGAAACTGCTAAAAAATTAGGGCAGCTACATCCGCGCAATCCGCACCAAGGTCGTTATGACTTTGAAGTATTGACTCGCGCTTTGCCTGAGCTTGCTAAGCATACCATTACCAATCCGAAAGGCGAGTCGACGATTAACTTCTCAGACAGCGCCGCCGTGCGCGTCCTTAATCAGGCACTACTAGCAAATTATTATGGTGTGAAATTCTGGGATATTCCGGAAGGTTATCTCTGCCCACCGATTCCGGGACGTGCCGATTATATTCACTATATTGCCGATTTACTTGCGCAAACGACGCATGTTAATAAAGACAATACCCCGCCGACTGGCAAAGAAATCCACGCCCTAGATATTGGCACGGGTGCCAGCGCGATTTATCCTATTGTTGGCAGCCAAAGCTATGGCTGGCGCTTTACTGCCTCAGACATTGACCCTATTTCGGTCAATACTGCCGCGCTTATTTGTGAGACCAATCCAAAGCTCAAGAGTGCCGTTAAAGTCAAACTACAGACCGAACCTAAATTTATTTTTAAAAATATCATCGGTCGCCAAGATTACTTTGATGTGGTGGTATGTAATCCACCGTTCCATGCCTCATTAGAAGAAGCGATGGAAGCCAATAGCCGTAAGCAACATAATTTGCAACGACATCGTGGTAAGAATGAGAACGCACAAATCAGCCGCAGCTCAACCAAGTCGGGCAATGCCGCGCAAAACCTAAACTTTGGTGGTCAGCATAAAGAGCTATGGTCTGAGGGCGGTGAGATTGCCTTCTTAACCAAGATGGCAAAAGAGAGTCAAGATTTCGCTGAGCATGTTGGCTGGTTCACAAGTTTAGTCTCAAAGTCAGAAAACGTGAAACCAATGCAACTACTGCTAAAACAACTTGGTGTTGCCCAAATGCGCATCATTGAGATGAGCCAAGGTCAAAAAAGTACGCGTATACTCGCATGGCGTTTTGATACTGACGAAGAATAGATAGTAGTTAATATAAAATAGTTATAGTTTCACGTGAAACAAAGCCCTTATTAAAAAAGCACCCCTTTGATCATCAAAGGGGTGCTTTTTATTGTAGAGAATCAAACCAAATAATGATGCTTATTAACGGATAAACATCACCTTTATACCAATGGCTATCAATACTAATCCACCAAGTATCTCAGCTTTATCCTCCAGCCACGTACCTGAACGCTTACCTAAATAGATACCGAAAAAGCCAAATCCAGCGGTGACAATAGCGATGATGAAGCACGCTAACCATGCATTAACTACCAGTAAGTTTAAAGTAAAGCCTGCTGCCATTGCATCAATACTGGTAGCAATAGCCAATGTAAACATCATACGATGATTGATTTTTTCTTGTATATTTTCATCGAAACTGCCTGCTAATACCGCTTCAACCTCACCATTAAACACTTCATATAACATCTTAGCGCCAAGCACAATAAGAATCCCACCACCAATCCACGGGGCAGCAGTCGCTAACCAGCCTAATAATACTGCACCCAATAGATAACCTATCAGCGGCATCACACCCTGTGCAATACCAAAATACAGCGCTGCATAAACCGCTAAACGCAGCACATAAGCAGATGAGTGCTTTTGCGATTTAGCCCCTAGCCCAATTGATACCGCAAACGCATCCATTGCCAATGCTATAGCAAGTAAAATAACTTCGATCATTTCTATATCCATTATTTAAAGCATTTATTAAATTAAGTTTCACGTGAAACAATTCTAATATTAAAAAACCACCGCCTTGATTGCCAAAGCGGTGGTTTTTTTAATTAATTAACAATGATTTCGCAACCCCTTATGTCCAACTTAGATGTCTAAATTAGACACCGTCAATGCATTCTCTTCAATGAAAATACGACGCGGTTCAACATGATCACCCATCAAGCAAGTAAACATATGATCCGCCGCAATCGCATCTTCAATCGTCACGCGTAGCATACGACGGTTTTCAGGATCCATCGTGGTATCCCAGAGCTGATCAGCGTTCATTTCACCCAGCCCTTTATAGCGCTGAATTGCTAGACCACGACGCGCATCAAGCATCATCTGCTGCCAGAGGTAATCAAAGTCGCGTACAGGAATGTCTTTAGTGGTTCCCGCACTTGCTTCACGGCGGATAAAGGCATCCTCTGCAAGCAAGGTATTCCATTCAGCAGATAAACGCAGCAACTTGCTGTACTCGCCCGAATTGATAAAGCTAGCATCTAGCAGATAATGATGGGCTAACTGGTGCACATACACCGTAATACGCGGTAGCCACTGTTCTTTTGCTACTGGAGCTTCAGCGTCAACATTTTCCCCGCCTTCAACTTCAATGACAGGCTTCATACCCAGTAAATCAGCAGCAGCAGCATCCATATTTTTAGGCTGCGGCGCATGGATATTGACCAGTTCAATCTCCGGACTCAAATCACTACCGAAGTGCTCAAGCTGGGCTTGCATCGCCTCTTTCCAAACTTGCATCGCAGGCAAATCATAAGTCATATCAGTGCTAAGCTTCGGCGTATGCGTCAGCGCATCCAATAACACTACTGGGAAACGAATCTGCAAACGGGCTTTGATCAGCTGCGTTTGGTTATAGTCATTTAGTAGCGTTTCTAACGCTTGCCCCGTAATAGCAGGAGCATCCGCACTGATATGCAGCTTAGTATTGTCAATCGTTGATGATAATAAATACGCTTTGAGTGCTTCGTCGTCTTTTAGGTACAGCTCTTGACGACCTTTTTTCACTTTATAAAGCGGTGGTTGAGCGATATAAATATAACCACGCTCGATCAACTCAGGCGTTTGACGGAAGAAGAAGGTCAATAGCAAGGTACGAATGTGTGATCCATCAACGTCCGCATCGGTCATGATGATGATTTTATGATAACGTACTTTATCCGGATTATATTCGTCTGGACCAATGCCACAACCAAGCGCAGTGATGAGGTTACCAACCTCAGCAGAAGACAGCATTTTGTCAAAACGTGCGCGCTCTACGTTTAGGATTTTACCTTTCAATGGCAATATCGCTTGGGTTTTGCGGCTACGACCTTGTTTTGCTGAACCACCTGCAGAGTCACCCTCCACAATGTAAAGCTCTGACAATGCCGGATCTTTTTCTTGGCAATCTGCTAACTTACCAGGCAAACCAGCGATATCTAAAGTGGTCTTGCGACGCGTCATTTCACGCGCTTTACGAGCGGCATCACGAGCACGAGCGGCATCAATGATTTTGCCAGCAATAGCCTTACCAGCGCTTGGATTCTCTTGCAGATAATCATTAAACTTATCATGCATTGCTGATTCGACCGCTGATTTTACTTCACTTGATACCAGTTTATCTTTGGTTTGACTCGAAAACTTAGGATCTGGAACTTTAACGGATACGATAGCGGTCAGACCTTCACGCGCATCATCACCAGTAGCAACGACCTTCTCTTTTTTGAAGAGATTCTCGCGATCCATATAGGTATTCAAACAACGCGTCAACGCTGAACGAAAGCCAGATAGATGCGTGCCGCCATCTCTTTGGGGAATATTATTGGTGAAACAAAACACTTTTTCGTTATAAGTATCTGTCCACTGTAATGCCACTTCGACGCTGATACCGTCATCTTGCTCACTCACAAAATGAAAGACTTCATTGATGCCATCTTTACCAGCATTGATATAGCTGACAAATTCTGACAAGCCGCCTTTGTGTTCAAACTCATGACGCTTATCAATACGCTCATCCGTTAAAACAATGCGTACACCCGAGTTCAAGAATGATAGCTCACGCAAACGCTTCGCTAAAATATCGTACTCAAAGATGGTGCCAGTAAACACATCGCTACTGGGATAAAAGCGGATTTGCGTACCGGTTTTGTCGGTTGGCTCCATTTGCTGAATGTCTGCATCAGGCACCCCATCGGTATAGGTTTGATGATAATGATAGCCTTCACGCCAGATATTCATTTCAAGCTTTTTCGATAAGGCGTTAACGACCGAGACACCAACACCATGTAAGCCGCCTGATACTTTATAGCTGTTATCATCGAACTTACCGCCTGCATGCAAGACAGTCATAATGACCTGCGCCGCAGATACACCCTCTTCTGGATGGATATCGACAGGCACGCCGCGACCATTGTCCATGACGCTCACAGATTCGTCTTCGTGGATAATGATATCGATTTGATCACAATGACCTGCGAGTGCCTCATCGATAGAGTTATCCACCACCTCAAAGACCATATGATGTAAGCCTGTACCATCATCAGTATCACCGATGTACATACCAGGGCGTACGCGTACCGCTTCTAACCCGCGCAATACACGAATATCTTTGGAGCTATAATCAGAAGGTAAACTTTCAGGAACCACCGCTGGTGCCGTAGTTTCAGCAATGCTGTCTGACGTCAGTTGCTCGTGGTCGGTAGGTAATGAATCACTCATGTGCATTCCTTAATCTAGCCATAATCAGCCGTTTGTTATTAGCGCACCACTACGATGACGCCTCATAACGTTATTTTAGACTTAATTTTTATAGTCAAAACCTTTGATAAGCATTACCAGCTAAAACACGATTAGCTAAAAATTCTTGAGTGTTGATAGCGACTTAAAAAGAGTTTCAAGTCCGCGCTTTTTTTCTCTAACATCGGCTTCTTTTTTTAAACATTATAAAAACCAAGAGAGCAAATAAAACATCTATTTATCAAATACTTAGAAATTTACAGGCATTGAAAAACACCTATATAACGTCATCAAACAACTTGCTGAGAACAGGACAAAAATAAAGCCCTATTTTAGCATTTTTTTGCCTCTAAGTCACTGTTTACTGAGCGTTTTATGCCTATAAAACCAGCTCGCAAAGATAGCCTATATCATTACGAAATGACAGGTAGATAAGTATCGATATGAAAGACCGTGGAGAAAGGAAATAACATAAAGGAGATAATTAAGGACTCAAGATTTGACCTTGTTTCACATGAAACGTACTGGGTTTTGACCAATATTGATGCACCAAAGGCAAAATATCATCGGTTAAGCTGGTCATAAATACTTGACATGGCAGCTGCGCTAACGTCGACAATAGAATATCTATCGCCCTATCATCAAGCTCTGCAGTAATATCATCTAGTAATACCACTGGTGTCACCTGAGCATGAGCGCTATCATTTGATAGATCATTAGTCTTTTGAGTATTTAGCAGTAATGGCAGTTGCGATAAACGCAGTGCTGTGATTAATAGCTTTTTTTCACCACGCGACAACACATTGGCTGCCTGCTCTTTTATAACAGGTATTTTGAGGTTAGTGTCCGCTTCATGCATTGTATCTGAGAAATTGTTATTCGACGCTGCCGAGTCATTAGAGCGCCAATGCACATGAATATCAGCACGGTGATTACCGATACGAGTATATCCCAGTTGCAAATCCTGTTCTAAGCGCTCGTTAAGCTGTATATCCAGCGCAACATTCGTATCGTAACCAGCATTATAGCTAAGGCTCAATTGCTCCGCATAAGTAGGCAATAACTGCGCGATACTTTCAGCAAAATAAGGCTGCCATTCTGCAAATATCCGTTCACGATAATGATGAATCAGTGCCGCATGATTACTAAGTCCTTTATCCCACGATTTTAGTTCAGCGAGCTGCACTTGGGTCAAATGACGTGTCTTTTTTAGTAAACTATTGCGCTGTTTTAATAGACGCTGATAGGCGAGCCATTGTGGATGAAAGCCTTGTTTCATGTGAAACACTAACCAATCTAACAGCTGGCGACGACTAGCACTCCCCTGCTCTAACATATCCATCGTTGAGGGATCTATCAGTAGCGTGGGTAGCTGCTCAGTTAAGATGCTTTGGTTATAGACAGTGGTTTGATTCAGACGTAGAATTGTGGTCGCGTCAGCTTGTTTTTGGATAGCTAAGGTATTGCTATCATTGAGTCTAGCGTACACAGTCACTGTATTTTGATGATGCTGAATGTAGCGTTTTGGCTGGTGATGACGAAAGCTTTTTCCTCTTGATAGCAGAAATATAGCTTCAAGTAATGAAGTTTTTCCACTGCCATTGGCACCGATAATGACGTTGCAAGCTGTTGCATGTAGATTGACGTGCGTCAGGTTGCGTAGGTTAGATATTTGTAGACGTTCAATCATAATGCCGACAACCGCCTATTGACGCTACCTATAAAAATAGGCAAAAGTTTAATAATTATTAAATTTAAAATACTGAATTTTAATCAAAGACACTCAGCTTACCTCAATTTTTAAGTGCAAACTGAGTGTCTTTAGTCCCTGCTATTAAACCTATTGAAAACATATAGAAATTATACAGAAACTATATACGCATTGGCATAATGACATACTGATGGAACTCATCATTCAGCTGATTGACTAGCACCGACGCGTTTGATTGACTCATGTGCATTTGTAAGTCACCTTGAATCACGCCAAGCACATCCTGTAAATAAGCAGCATTAAAGGACAGCTCCATCGGCTCACCTTGATACTTCGCCTGTATCATCTCCACCGCTTCAT
>NZ_JADQAH010000010.1:0-98830 GCF_022129225.1 Psychrobacter sp. Ps7
TGGCCGTCTTTAGTAGGAATCCCCCTCCTTTGAGGGCGGGGAGGAAGTCAAAGTTATGTATACCTATTTCGTCGCTGGATTTGTTTGGCGGCTTTTCATTTTTGTATTTAAGGCTGTAACATGACCGTTACTCATACCTCTAAACCTTTCGAACCTATTATTACCTCTTTACTCGATAATGATTTATATAAATTTACGATGCTGCAAGCCATGCTGCATCAGTTTCCACAGACACATGGTGTGTATCGCTTTCGCTGCCGTAATAATAAAGACACGCTGTATCCATTGGCTGATATTAAAGATGATCTAGAGCAGCAGTTAGACAATTTATGTGAATTACGATTTTTAGAGGATGAACTAGAGTACTTACGTGGTTTGCGCTTTATGCGCTCAGACTTCGTTGACTATCTAGAATTGTTTAAGTTGAAACGTCGTTTTATTACCGTCAGTACGGATGATAAAGGTCGCTTATTTATCGATATCGAAGGACCGATGATTCAAGCGATGTTCTTTGAAGTGTTTGTACTCGCCATCGTTAATGAGCTGTATTTTGATGCGCTATCGAATGCCAGTGTGATTGAAGAAGGGCAGCGCAGATTGGATGAAAAAGTCACATTGTTGCATCAATATGCGACAGAGCAGGCAAAATGTGATGCTAATACCCCGCCATTAATTATCGCTGATTTTGGTACTCGTAGACGTTTTAGCAAAGCTTGGCAAGCCCATGTGGTTGAGACTTTGCATAAAGCGGAACCAAAAATAGTGAGCGGTACTTCCAACGTGTATTTAGCAAAAAAGCTGGGAATGACGCCAATCGGTACGATGGCACATGAATTTATGCAGGCATTTCAGGCTTTGGATGTGCGTTTACGTGATTCACAAAAAGCGGCGCTTGAAGCGTGGGTGCATGAGTATCGAGGCGATTTGGGTATTGCGCTGACCGATGTCGTTGGGATGGATGCGTTTTTACGTGACTTTGATTTGTATTTCGCTAAGCTGTTTGATGGTTTACGTCACGATAGCGGTGACCCGTATATCTGGGGTGATAAGGCGATTGCTCATTATAAAAATCTTAAAATAGACCCAAGAACCAAGATTTTAACCTTTAGTGATGGCTTAGATTTGGATAAAGCTTGGGATTTACATCAGTATTTTAAAGGTCAAATAAAGACCAGCTTTGGTATTGGTACCAACCTCACCAATGATATGGGTATCACCCCGATAAATATTGTCTTAAAATTGGTGGAATGCAATGGGCAGCCAGTCGCTAAACTGTCAGACAGTCCAGGCAAGACCATGATTAATAACGACACGTATCTTGCCTATTTGCGCCAAGTATTTGAAGTCGACGAGCCTGAATAGAATTGACTTAACTTAACTGTCGCTATTCTCTGTTTTATCTTCTTCTTCAGCAAAAGCGGCATCTAGTGCTTGCTGTACCGCATTGATACGGGTTTCGCAAACGCGATAAGCAGCAATCGACTCTTCAACAGTCGTCATCAGATTATCAATATCTGGCTCATCTTGTTGCTGTAATTCAGCGGCATTGGTTTTTAGAATATCATAAGCCGCTTTAAAGGTTTTTGGGGCGGCTTTTTTGCGTTTGCGAGTAGGGGTTGTCATAAGGTTTCCTAATTTTAAAATAAAGTCTTTGATTAAGTTGAATCGACGGTAGGTTGTACTTCTTATTTATTAATATTTACGTCAATAATCTGTGCTTTTGCTTTACCGTCTTTTAAGAGAATGTGCACCGTTTGTTCTGGATGGAGCTGCGTACCGCTGGTCAGTATTTGCTTGTCTTTTGCATCAGTAAGCATGGTATAGCCTTGCTTGAGCACCCGAGAAGGACGGTGCAGGAGCACAATATCACGCAGATGTTCGCTATCACGCTGTGCTTGTATTAACTGCTGCTGTGCGGAATGCATAATCGTTTTTTGGTTATTTTGACTGGCGCTAGCAGCCACTGTTAACTGCTGATAGGCAGCCGCTTGAGTCTGTGTGCGTAGCTCGCTGGTGAGTCTGGCGGCTTGCTTGACTTGGCGCTGAGCGCTTTGCTGAATACTACGCCACGCATAATCACTGTCTTTTTGCAGAGCGGTTAATTGACCAATTGTTTGTGATTGTATTTGGCTCAACTGGCGTGTCGTTTGTTGTGCAGCGGTGCTTAATTGACGCTGAGCAGCTTGTTTTATTTGCGCTTGGTATTGCAGCGTTTGAGTGACGAGCTGGGCTAAATGCGTCATGATAGCGGCAATCACCTTTGATGGGGTATCAAAGCTAGTATGCGCGACTTCATCTAAGATCACTTTATCACGCTCGTGACCAATGCCAACCCAGACAGGGATAGGCTGCTCGGCAACCAATGCTGCCAATTCATAATCATTTAGATAGGCTAAATCACCGACCGCACCGCCGCCACGAATAATGACTAATAAGTCTGGCAGGTGCTTATAAGTATCAAAAAACTGCTGCTGGGCGTTAACGATTGCTTGGCGGATCTCGCTTGGCGCATGATTACCCTGAAAGGTCGCATTATGATAATGGAAATGACAGGCACCTGTGCGCGCTAAGCGATCAGCGTCGGCTTGAAAATCGCCTAATCCAGCGGCTTTTTCAGGGGCAATGACCAGCACATGCTCAATATCAAATGGAACAGGCAGCTGTTGATTCAGGTTTAATAAGCCTTCTCCCGTCAAGCGGTCGACCATCTCTGCATACTGCCGCGCCAAGTCGCCTAACGTGTAGCTAGGGTCAATATCTTCAATAGTGAGAGAGAAGCCATATTGCGCATGGAAGCCTGCGGATACTTTGAGCAATACTGTCAAATCACGATCAAGGGGCATGCCAGTTGCGCGCTCAAATTTTGCTAAGACGCGTGCTGCTTTAAAGCGCCAAAGATTGCCGCGGCAACTAGCAATGACCTTACCGTCATCATCTTTTTCTGCCAATTCAAAGTAATAATGCCCGCCTTTACTAGATAGATTGCGAATCTCTGCTTTTACCCATACACGGTGGTTAAAGGTCTGTTTGATAACCATATCAACGGCTGATAAATAGTCACTCAACCGCAGAACGGTATCTTCTAAACTGACTTCTATATTGTTTTCTTGCTCAGCTAACTCGGCTTCCAAGGTCGCTAAATCTTTAGCAGGCGCTAATACCTTAGCTGGTTTCATATTTGACAGGTTGGGTTTGCGCATAATAATAGACCAAAAGTGAGGGAGCTTAAAAACGAGCTGTTTATAGAATAAGAGTCATAAAAAATCAGAAAGGATAGTTTACCCCAAAAGCGAGCACACAAAAAGAGAAGCCAACCAGTCAGCGACTAATATATTCTTATCGCTGATTGGTTCGCTAAATACTTTGTTAAATAACAAGATACTTTATTAAATAACGAGCCGCCAAATAAGTGCTTTATGAAATAATAATTATTTTATTGGCAACGAAAGTTGATTTTATACTCGTAATCGTCATCACGTGATAAGTTCGGCGAGCCCGTACCAAGGATCGTACCGAGGACGGCACTGGCTTGCCCAATCATCCGACCGGTATTTTCATCTAAAATACCGTTATAAGTGACTTTGTCATCGACGATAATAACTTGCTTACCTCTGCAAGTCTTTTGTGCGCTGTCTATCGCATTTTGCTGTGCTTTTACTTTGCTATCGGCGATGCCAGTCGTCTCATAAATAGAGTTGGCACGCTGGATAACTGGTGATGAAGGCGTAGTTTGGCAAGCACTTAGGGCGAGTGCTGCCGCCAAAGTAGCAGTCAGTGCAGCGGTTTTATTAATAGTATTCATAAACGATTCCTAATGTCTGTCAGTCATATATAAAGTTGAATATCACAGCAAAGTTGAGGATACGCCATGCACGTATCCGTCCATAGGTGGCTCAACAACTATGATGAATCTACCCTATTCGGCTCTGGGGTGTCTAGTCGGTTATTGTGTGCGGTATTGCAGAGACCGCACATATTCATCATATATTCATAGGCGACGTTTACTTATGATGAGCGAAAATGAAAATAAGCGGTACTATGACACAGCAAATCACTTGAAATATAAACCATATCTAGGATAATTGACCTATTCATTTTTAATCAATAAGTAATTTTATGCCATTAATTCCTGCTCCTGCTGGCGTGCTCGAAGTCGACGCGCTTTGGCAACAAGATAATCCTAACAATCCAAATACCGATACAGTGGCGTTACTGTGTCATCCCAATCCGTTATTCGACGGCACGATGAATAATAAAGTGGTAACGACGATGTATCGCTTTGCTCGTGATAATGGTATGCACGTGGTACGCTTTAACTTTCGCGGTGTCGGGCAGTCGACTGGCGAGCACGATTATGCGGATGGTGAAGTCGTAGATGCAATGACCGTGCTACAATGGATTGCAGAGCAAACCAATGCGCGCAAGTTATGGTTGGGTGGTTTTTCTTTTGGCGGTTATGTGACAGCACGGGTGGCTGAGCAGGTACTTGAAGCCCCTCATATTTGGGGGCTAGGCGATTTTGAGATTACTAAAATCGCCCTTATTGCTCCATCCGTTGAAAAAAATAACAGCAGTGATATAAGCTTGCCAGCCGATAAAACTTTTGAGATTTATGGCAATGCTGATGAAGTGATTGACCCTGATAATATGCAAGCATTTGCGGAGCGATTAGGAATTGCTGTCAGCGTTGTAGAGGGCGCAGGGCACTTTTTTCATGGACGTCTGTCAGAGTTGAAAGGCTTATTAGAAAAGCATACCTTTGGTAGCGACGCTTAGTTGTTACCTAGTAATATTAGGATAGAGAACCGCTATCAAGTCATGAGCTCTGATCGCTTTACTTTGACGAGTTCATGCAGAATCAACCATTACCTTACTATTTATTTTGTCTAATGATGAGTCGTATTATGAGTTTATCTCCATTGCAACGTTACGAGCAAGCCGTCAGTACAGATGAGTTTACTCGAGATGAGCAGCAATTTAAGGCCATGAGCTATCTTGATGAGATACATCATCAGCTCATCAATAGTGCGCCACAGAAGAAAAGCTTTTTTGGCTTTTTAAAGTCCAAGCCGACAGCACCAACGGGGTTGTATATGTGGGGCGGGGTAGGTCGTGGTAAAACATGGATGATGGACATGTTTTATGATTCATTGACCATTGATCGCAAGATGCGTCTGCATTTTCATCATTTCATGCAGCGCGTTCATCAAGAGCTAAACAAGCTGCAAGGTGAGAGTGACCCATTAGAAAAAGTCGCCGACATCATTTATGCAGAAGCGGTTATTATCTGTTTCGATGAGTTCTTTGTTTCTAACGTTTCTGATGCCATGATTTTGGGTGATTTATTTACCATGCTGTTCAATCGTGGTATTACATTGGTCGCCACCTCAAATATTGAGCCATCAGGATTGTATAAAGACGGCTTACATCGTGACCGTTTTATGCCCGCTATCGCTGAAGTAGAGCGTCATACTACGGTGATGAATATCGATTCTGGTATCGACTATCGTTTGCGCGTATTGCAGCAGGCAGAGCTATATGAGTCGCCTATGACGAAAGCGAATCATCATTGGTTAGCCAACCGTTTTGCCAGTTTATCCAATAACCAAAAAATCAGTAATGAGCCAATTACGATTAATGGTCGCGAAATTAGAATTAATGCTCGCACTGAGGATATTTTATTCTGTGATTTCCGTCATTTATGTATGGAGCCACGATCAGCATCTGATTTCATCGAAATCGCCAAGCAGTTCAGCACAGTATTGGTCAATGCCGTGCCTGCCTTAGATGATGACTTACGTGATCCGACCCGTCGGTTTATTTATCTGGTTGATGAGTTTTATGATCGCCGTGTTAAATTGCTGGTTAGAGCGCAGCAGTCGATTTTGGACCTATATCAAGGAGAGAAATTGGCGTTTGAGATTGAACGGACACGCTCGCGCTTACTTGAGATGCAGTCAGAGGATTATCTGCGCATGGAGCATCGGGTCGATGATGCGGCATAATTAAAGCCTCTTCATAGCCGATGATAATCTACAAGTTGTCGATTAAAACACTCATGGTTTTCCATTCAAGTCATTCACACTCAATATTGATATATATTCGTTTGACATAACGTGTTTTTTGACAGTATTGAGAGCCAACCAAAGCATTGGTTTTTTGCATAAAAAGATAATAATAAATAAGGAGCGGTAATGACTACATCCGACGAAAATGATAAAAAACTGTCGACCAAAGACATCACCACTAACAGTATGCCGATTAGCAGTGAAGAAATGATTGGCTGGATCAATTCAAGGCGCAGTATGGGCAATTTGGATACGCCAGCACCCACACATGCCCAAATCGAAACAGCGATTGAGTGTGCGGCGACAGCGCCAGATCATAAAAAACTGCGCCCATGGCGTTTTATAGTGACACAGGGGGACGCCCGTCATGAATTGGGCAATGCCTTGGTCGCAGCGGCTCAAGCTAAAGCGGTGCAAGAGGGCGAAACGCTGTCCGAAAAGGACATCGTAAAAACTCAGGCCATGCCATTAAGAGCGCCCGTCATCATCACAGTTGTCACAAAAATACAAGCGCACAAAAAAGTTCCTCCTTTTGAACAAATGCTAAGTGCGGGTGCAGCTGTACAAAACCTGATTTTGGCGCTAAAAGCCCAAGGTTTTAGTACAGTGTGGCGTACGGGACTGCTATGTAATGAAGCTGCTGTTAAATTATATTTTGACGTTGGTCCAGATGATTATGTGACGGCTTTTGTTTATACTGGCACCAGTCCCAAAAATGAACCCGCCCGTAAACCGATTGATATCGAGTCTTTAGTGCGATTTGAGTCATAATATATCTAAGCGCTGTTTAGTGGCGCTTTTCTCTTGACGAATACCGCTCTCTAAGAAGACAGTCGGTCGTGTAGCAAAAAGATAGATAGCCTCAATACTCCAAAGCGTCATAAGTCATGATAAATAACCCATGATAAATTCTATTAATAATAAATCAGCCAATACGGATAACAGCAAATGACCAGCCCTAATGATAGCAACAAAGACATCAGTAGCGATAATACTGAGGTGAATACGAATGCCCCTGAAAAGCAAAACAGTCTGCTGGCAGGTATCATCGAACGTGCTACCAAATCGGGTATTGGTCGTAAAAAACTCAATCCTAGCGCGGTAGAATCAGCAGTAGCAAAAAACATGGCGGATATTCACAGTAATCCTACCAAGCTACGTTTGGCGTTTTTAGGCGGTGGTAGTTTTGGTACAGCAATGGCAAACTTGGCTGCACGCAACGGCTGTGATACCACGCTATGGGTACGTAACAAGCGTACGGTAAAGGCGATGGTAAAAACGCAGACCAATAAAAAATATTTACCAGGTTATAAGCTTGATGACAGCCTTAAATACAGCCATGACTTGGCAGCAGCCGTCAAAGATAAAGATATCGTTTTTATTGCGGTGCCTGGTTTGGCTTTTCGTGAGACCCTAAAGAATATTGCACCATTTATCAGTGGTCAGTCTATTGTGTCATTGACCAAAGGTATGGAGAAAGATACTTTTGCCATGATGAGCGACATTATTAAAGATGAGCTACCTGAAGTGAATTTTGGTGTCATGTCGGGGCCAAACCTTGCGATAGAGATCATGAAAAACATGCCATCGGCGACCGTTATCGCCAGTGAGTCTGAGCCCTTGCGCCATGCCGTACAAGCCGCATTACATAGTGCGTTTTTTCGAGTGTTTGCCAGTGATGATGTCAAAGGTGTGGAGCTTGGCGGTGCGCTAAAGAATATCTATGCGATTGCCATGGGAATGGCGGCGGCCTATGATGTCGGTGAAAATACCAAGGCAATGATATTGACTCGTGCTTTGGCAGAGATGAGCCGCTTTGGGGTTGAGGCGGGTGCGAATCCGCTTACCTTCTTAGGATTGTCTGGTGTGGGTGATTT
This sequence comes from Psychrobacter sp. Ps7, assembly GCF_022129225.1. Taxonomy (NCBI): domain Bacteria; kingdom Pseudomonadati; phylum Pseudomonadota; class Gammaproteobacteria; order Moraxellales; family Moraxellaceae; genus Psychrobacter; species Psychrobacter sp. Ps7. The sequence continues at coordinate 7,946 of NZ_JADQAH010000010.1, forward strand.
ATACGCCACTTGTAGCTCAGAGCTCAGTCGTAACTATCGTATCGGCAACATGCTCGGTCGCGGTATGAGTATTGAGGCCGCGGTGAAAAAACTCGGTCAAACAGCTGAAGGGGTCAATACCATTCAGCAAGTGCATGAGAAAGCTACCAAAGAAGGCATCTACATGCCTATTACCCATGCATTGTATGCGGTCATTTATGAAGATAAAGCAGCATTAGGTGTGGCGTTACATCTCATGGAAGCGGGCTTCCGTAGTGATGTTGAATTTGTAATGGCACATGATCATAGTAATGCGGCGCTAACTGCGCAGATGAAGACGTCAAGCGATAGCACTGATGATGAAAGTGGCGATACTGACAGTAAGTAAAAACCCCAATGTTAAATGATGACGTTGTTCTAAGAATGATTATTCTGCAAACAACGTCATCATGACAATGCATAAAGGAAGGTTATGAAAATTATACTAGTACGTCATGGTCAAGCAGAAGATGAGTCGCGCCCAGACAGCGCGCGCCAGTTAACTGACTTTGGTCAACAGCAAGCAATGCAGACGGCAGAGTATGTGATGACTCACTATCATCCTGATTATTTTGTCGTCAGTCCCTATGATAGAGCACAGCAGACGCTAGCAGCATTTCAGACGCGCGCGCCCAAGGTTCCAGTAATCGTACAGCAAAATATCACGCCTTCTGATGATGCGCGTCAAGCCTTAATAGATATTGCGAATATTGACGCTGAGTGTCTGGTAGTGGTGTGTCATATGTCTATCGTTGCTTATATCGCTGGTTTATTAACCGGTGATTATCCTGAATCATTTTCTCTTGCAGAAGCAAGGGTGTTTGAGATGGAATTTGTAATGGCAGGTATGGCAAAAGAGATTGATCGTTTTGTGCCTGAGCAGCCGTATTGAGATTAGGTCGAATCGTCAGTGATATTGTTGACACTTAGTCTATTGATGCTTAGTGGTGTTAAACTGGCTAAGTAAGGGTTGGCTACTAAAATTTCAGTCGCCAATGCATCAGGTTTTAGCTATTACAGGAGAACAATGATGATAACAAACCAACCTGCATCAGCATGAGATTGTCTGAATCCTATCTTATCCTACATTTAAAGCAGCTTTAATAATTAAGGACACGCTTAGTGTTACATGTTTGGTTACGAGCGCAGCATAGCCCGCTAGCTGTCTGGCATGAAGATATTCAGCAATGGCAAACGGTCGATGGTTGGCAACAGCTACAAGCAATCTATGGTAATTATAAAACCAATGCACAGAAGACTTTGTGTCTATACTTTCCATCAAGCCATATATTGCAGGTAGATACTGAGCTGAATGCGACTCAGCTTAAACAGCTGGGCAATAGCGGCAAGCAATACTTGTTTGAAGAGACATCCTTGACCCCTGTTGAGCAATTGGCGATTCGGCAAATCAGTGAAGCTGATAATCACCAACTGTATGCACTGGCGCAAAGCGATATCGAGTCATGGCAGCAGAGTGCTAAGCTCGCTGGCATGAGCATAACGGCGTTACTGCCTGATTTTTTATTGCTGCCAACGCCAGATGAAGGGGCAGGTCAGCAAGTAACACTGTATCAAGATGAGCAAACCATGCTACTGCGTCAGTCATTGCGACAAGGTATGGCTGTCAGTTATTTGCCCTTGATCTTTGAACGTTTCCCGCATTTAAGTGAAGTGAATATATTACCGCCCATAACGGCTTTAGATGATCTTTCAAAGCCAACAAATTCGGCAATGCCCACGAGCTTTATGGCACAAACGGCCGCGCTTGTTGCAGATCATCAGTTATTATTAACCACATTGACCACGCCGCCCAAGCCTGTTGACAGCCCTGAGCGTCACGCGCTTAACTTCTTTATTAAATCAACGGACTCAAAGCTCTCACCGTATTTGCGTGTGGCAGCGATGGTCGCGTTATCGGCACTGGTATTACAGATGGCGACCGATGGCCTGCAGTGGTATCAGTATAGTAAGGCGACGGTAGCGACCAAAGCTGAGATTGCGGCGCAGTATCAAGCTTGGTTTCCAAATGAGCCATTAAGCTCGCGCACCAAACTGCAAGTGCAATTGCAACCAAAGCTGCGCAGTGACAGCCAAGCACCAGCCTCTCATATGGCAGCATTGACTCGTATATCCCCGTTAATCAAACAGTCTTCACTGCGGGCGCAAGCATTAGTGATGCAGCCATCAGCACTCAGCTTTACCTTGATTGCCCCTGATCGTAATAGTCTTGATAAGTTTACGAGCACACTTGTTGCGCAGGGTTTAAATGCCAAGCTTGCACAGGTAAACAGTAATGAGCAAGGGCAGTTTAGTGGTCAAGTTACGGTGAATGTCGTAGAAAATAATGACACTACGCAAACCAATGTAGCGGCATCATAATTTATTTGCCAACTAGGCAACGGTAATAAATAGGCAGTGGTAATAAAAGTCAAAAAGGTTGGAAAATGAAACGATTGCAGCGCCGCACTAAACGTAATAACATCACGCCAGAGACCAGTAACAGTATTGGAACCAATGTGCTGTCAACGCGTGTAAATAATTTTCAACAGATGCTATCGTTACGTTGGCAGGCACTTTCGCCACGTGATCAGTTGGCATTGGCCGTATTGTCTATGTTCTTATTATTGTTCATTGGGGGCTATGGTGGTTATAGTATTCATCAAGCGGCAAACGATAGTAAGCGCGACTATCAAGAGCAAGTGGCTGATTACTTTTGGTTGCGTGCCCAAGCTGGCAATATCGATAGTAATGCGATCAATGCGGCAAACACGGCGGATGGTGAAGCCGCCATGCCACCTGCCAATAGTATCAGTGCATTGTTAAACAACTCAGGTATTGCCAACGCTCAAGTCGTTGCGACGGGTGATGCTGTGCAACTGAGCTTCAATCATGCCAGTCAAGCGGTGGTCAGCACAGCACTTGGAAAGCTGGAACAGCAAGGCTGGCAGTTCAGTCAGCTATCGATACAGCAAGACTTGGTTACCAAAGCCATTCAAGTACAAGCGACTGTCACCTCATAAATCGATATGCTGTGGAAACTGGAAATATTTTACTCTTTATCTACTATTGCCCCAAATTAACTAATCATCAATTTCTAAAATAGCCATTTATCATTAGCATCATTGAAAAATTGCACGTTTGACACAATTGATTAACTATCACACAGCCAGAGATGGATATTTAAGATGAATCAATCTTCTGATCGCAAACCTGACACACGTAGCCATCAGCAGACCAGAACTGCTGAACACCAGAGTAATGCGTCAGTTGAAGCTGCATTTGATCATGAAATGACTCAGCAAAGGCAGAGCTATGGGGCGAGTGACAATATGAGCACTGGTAAGCGCCGTTCTTTAATCACTTATAATCATATTACTTATTTTTTATACGTAATCAGCTATTTTACCGCTGGATTACTGTGGGTTGTACCAATTGTGATGAACTATGCGAAGCGCCATGACGCAGAGGGTTCGTGGTTGTCCACGCATTTCGATTGGCAGATTAAGACCTTTTGGTATAGCATCGTGTTTTTCTTCTTAGGCATCATTATCATTACCTTTGCATTAGGGGGTTTTGGCATCAGTATGCTGGCTGATAGCAATAATATTGCCATTGGTTCGGTATTATTAGCGGTATTTGGCCTGCTAATCATGATTTTTACCTTCATATGGCATCTTTATCGTATCGTCCGTGGTTGGATAGCCCTGACGGATGGTCGTCCTGTACCTTAGGGACTTTAGAATACATCTGTCAGCTCCTTAGCCAATATGTAGGTATAGCTATTAGTACTCTAATACAGAAATTTAGCGCATGAAACTTTGCTCTTATTTCTGTTAAGCTGATATAATCGCAGCGCTTGATTTTATTCGCACTATTCACTCACTATTTCTTTCGAGCAGGGTCTGCCATTACTATGTCTTATGCCTTACTTCGCCCTTTTTTGTTTAAGATGGATCCAGAGCACGCCCACGAGATGACCTTATCTTTATTAGATAAAGCTCATAAAGCACGTGTTTTAGGTTTGGTATACGGTCAGTCAATGCAGCCAACAGACTGTATGGGCTTGCAATTCACCAATCCGGTCGGCCTAGCGGCAGGACTGGATAAAAATGGTGATTATATCGATGCGTTGGCTGAGCTGGGCTTTGGTTTTATAGAAGTGGGCACGGTCACGCCAAGACCGCAAATAGGCAATGATAAGCCAAGGTTGTTTAGAATCAAGCAAGCGGATGCTATCATCAATCGAATGGGTTTCAATAACCAAGGTATCGATTATTTGATCGAAAACGTCAAGCGCTGTCAATATAAAGGCAATATTGGGATTAATATTGGCAAAAATGCCGATACGCCAGTAGAGCAAGCCGCCGATGATTATGTCTATTGTTTAGAGCGTGCTTATCCGCATGCCTCCTATATCACCGTTAATATCTCCTCACCAAATACTAAGAATCTGCGTGATTTACAAAGTGGCGAGGCCTTGACTCAGCTTTTGGATACGATTAAAAATCGTCACAGCCAATTAGCCACTGAATATGGTTTTTATGTGCCACTGGTATTGAAAGTTGCGCCTGATCTAGAGCCGCTACAAGTGGATTATATCTCGCAGCAATTGCTCGATTTTGAGATAGATGGGTTGATTGCGACCAATACAACGTTGAGCCGTGTTGGTGTTGAAGATTTACCTGATGGTGAGCAAGCAGGTGGTCTATCCGGTCGCCCAGTCAGCCACATTAGTACCCAAATTTTACAACAGTTCTCCGATCAGCTAGATGGTAAAGTCGCTTTAATAGGCGTCGGCGGTATTGACAGTGGTGCAAAAGCCGTCAAAAAAATCGAAGCGGGTGCAGATATGGTGCAGCTCTATACGGGGCTCATTTATCGTGGTCCTGGGCTGGTACAGTCTTGTATTCAAGCAATCGGTGGCTATTACGACGCGATGGAGCTATAGCGGATCAATATCCTTAGCTCATTACCTATCATATGCACAAGATGACTGTATTTTGAGCTGAGTCATCAAAGATTAATGTGTCACAAAAAAGAAAGTAAACATCTGATAAAAATCGATAAGGTATGAGGCGTAGAACATGAGTGGTCTGGATATCGTGATTGCTATTGTTGTTTTGATCGGCTTATGGCGCGGCTTTCAAGTCGGATTGATTAAAACAGCCGTTGGTCTAGTCGGTTGGTTTATTGCCCTGATTGCTGCCACACGTTTGGCAGGAGTGGTTTCGCCGCAACTATCAGGCATGGTACAAAACCCTGTTTTACAAATGGCAATGGCATTTTTATTGGTGGTGATAATCATATTGGCCATCATGCACTTAGTGGCATTTGTATTCTCAGGCGTGCTTAAAACCTTACGCTTGGGTGTCGTTGACAAAATGGCAGGTGGTGTTCTTGGTGCTGCTAAAAATGTACTGATGGTTTTAGTTGTGCTTAGCGTCAGCGCGCCGTTACTGGTGCAAATGCCACAATGGCAAACGTCAGTGCTCGCGCCTGAGCTATTGCCTTATGCCCCGATGGGTAAAGCGTTGGTCTCAGATGTATTAGGTATGGCTTGGGATCAAGTCAATCAGTCGTAAGTATTTTTACGGTTAGCCTTTAATGTCTCAACGCTTCGATGCTGATAGCTTGGATTTATGGTGCTAGAGGTTATCGCTTCTATCATATCCTCTGTGTAAGTCATCCTTGATAAAAAATTATTTAATCGCATTTAGAGACCACAAATGCCAACAAATAGTGCATTTTGCTAATAGTCAAAAGATAAATATTCGTTAAATTCTGAACAACAATCATCATGTCGTCGGTGAGTGACAGTACGCATTTTTTATAATCTACTGTTAGCAGTCTTGCCACTATTGTAGTACTAATTAATGAGTCAAAATAGGATATAGCTATTATGTGTGGAGTCATTGGAGTTGCAGCTCACGAACCAGTCAATCAGATTCTTTATGACGGTTTGACGATGCTACAGCATCGTGGGCAAGATGCAGCGGGTATTGTCACTTTGCAAGATGGACGACTCTATCTACGTAAAGAAAATGGCATGGTACGTGACGTATTTATGAATCGTCATATGATGAAACTGGTTGGTAAGTTTGGTATCGGTCACGTCCGCTACCCAACAGCAGGCACGTCAAGCAGTGCCGAAGCGCAACCATTTTATGTCAACTCACCTTATGGTATTACCCTTGCACACAATGGTAACTTGACCAATGCTGAGAGCTTAGCCAAGTCTTTATACATCGAAGATCGCCGACATCTTAATACCGATTCAGATTCAGAAGTATTGCTAAACGTACTTGCCCATGAAATGCAAAACTTGGGTAAAACCAAAGCAACGCCTGCTGATATCTTTGAAGCAGTCACGGCTGTATATGGTCGCGTCGAAGGCGCTTATGGCGTGGTCGCTCTGATTACTGGTCATGGTTTGCTCGCATTTCGTGATCCAAACGGTATTCGTCCGCTTATTTTCGGTAAGCGCATGGCACCGAATGGCGGCACCGAGTACATGGTTGCCTCAGAGTCAGTTGCACTGACAGGATCAGGATTTAGTATTATCCGTGATGTCAAACCTGGCGAAGCCATATTCATTGATTTAGATCATAAATTACATACCCATCAGTGTGTTGAGCAGCAAGAATACACGCCTTGTATCTTTGAATATGTGTATTTTGCCCGTCCAGATTCTATCATGGACAACATCTCAGTTTACAAAGCACGCTTACGTATGGGTGAAAAGCTGGCTGATAAAATCCTTGCTGAATGGGGTGAAGATCACGATATCGATGTGGTGATTCCTATTCCAGATACCTCGCGTACGTCAGCGATGGAGCTGGCACTAAAAATGAATATTAAGTACCGTGAAGGGTTTATGAAAAACCGCTATATCGGTCGTACCTTTATTATGCCAGGTCAACAACAACGTAAAAAATCAGTTCGTCAAAAACTCAGCGCCGTACCACTTGAGTTCAAAGGTAAAAACGTCCTGTTGGTTGATGATTCTATCGTTCGTGGTACCACTTGCCATGAAATCATCCAAATGGCACGCGATGCTGGTGCGAATAAAGTGTTTTTTGCTAGTGCCGCGCCACCGGTTAAATATCCAAACGTCTATGGTATCGATATGCCAGTACGCAGTGAGCTTATTGCCTCAGGTCATACGGTAGAAGAAGTACGCGATATCATCGGTGCGGATAGATTGATTTTCCAAGATTTGGACGACTTGATTGATGCGGTAAAAGATACCAAGTACAGCAAAGTTGAAGGTTTTGATTGTGCCGTATTTAATGGTTGCTACATCACTGGGCAGATCAATGAAGCGTATCTTGAGCATCTACAAGAGCAGCGCAATGACACTGCCAAGACGGGCAAAAAAGGCGTACAGATAGTGGCTGATACCCCAGTTGATATGATGGGCGTCGAAGAGCTTTAAGCTATCAATTTCTTAAAAGTATCAGTTTTTTGCAGCACTTTTAGAAAGTAAAAGGCTGGATTCTCATAAGAATCCAGCCTTTTTTTATTTTAAATATAGTTCAATTACAGGGTTTAAAATTATTCATATGAACTATAAGCTGTTATCCATTCACGTGTTTATCAATTTTCTAGTAGCCACTTAAAAAATTAGTAAATACCCATAGTAAGCCATTAATGGCGGCGATGCCAACGACCATACTGACCAACAGCTGACGGCTGATATGATAAACGAACAACACCAAAATAAGGGCACCAATTTGCGCCATCAATAAATGCAGTTCAGCACTATCTAGCCCAGTCGTTGCTGATAAATTTTGATAAGAAAGGCTGGTCAAAATAAGTAATACCATGACTGATAGCGGCAAGCTCTCATTGAGCCGATGCAGCCAAGGTGTGTCTAACAACTTTCTGGGTATTAAGGCGGGTAGCGCACGGGTAATAAAGGTCACGGCGGCCATCGCAAAGGTTGCGAAAATAAGGTAACTACTGGTCATTGTTGGCTCCTGTCATATTGCGCTGCGTCCAAAACCCACGAGCTAAAATCAATAGCATACAAATGGTGATAGCTACCAATAACAACCAATTGCTAGTAAATAAGGAGGCCACCGCTAAAGAAATGATAGCAATAGCAATGGGGAAATAACGTTTGATACTTTGGAACTGCTCATAAGCTAAGATTGCAAACAGACAGACTAAGGCAAAATCCAAATGTGGTACCAAATCGCTCAGAGTACTGCCGATCATGACACCAACCGTGCTCGCCAGTACCCACCAGCTTTGATTAAATAAGCTCAATGGTAGTATCAACGCTTGTCTTGACTCATTAGGTAAACTGGTCATAACAGAGAAAGTTTCATCAGTCAGGGCAAATAGGCAATAGGTTTTGGCAAGCTTATGTTCTGGTAGGTATTGCAATAATGGCATACCATAAAATACATGACGTAGATTAATAGCGGCAATATTGGTTGCGATGCTACCAATCGGTAAACCAGCGCTCAGCATCGGCAAACAAGCATATTGAGCGGCGCCCGCATACAGTACAACACTCAACATAATCGTTGCCCACACAGGGATACCGGCAACTTGTGCCAGCACACCAAAGGCGATACCCGCAGGTAAATAGCCCATCGCCACAGGTAGGCTTTTTTTGAACCCCGCCGCCCAGTCGTAGCTGGTCTCATGCTGTTGATGTAATTCTTTTGAATGAGTAGTCACATGACATCCTAATTTTTGCTGTTTTTTGGTTATTATTAATATTTTACTGAAAGATTAATGTTAGAAAACTGGTTTTAAAATGAAGCCTAGTGCGAGCAATGGCAAAAACACCCTAGAAAAAATACACTTAATCGAAGAACATTACACAGACGGCTGGAGCTTTTCATAGCTGGCTGTTTGATGAGCCCGGTACAAGAAGCCACCCAAAATAATCAGCCGAAGTAATAACAAACACCACACGCTTAGCCAAATACCAGTCATATCCCACTGTTGGTAGAGCACCCAGCTAAGTGGAAAAAAGATAGCGGCGAGTATCAATGCTGCGTTACGAATCACATTACCGGCAGTTAAGCCAAAAAATATACCATCTAGCCAATAGGCACCAACGCCAACGAGAGGTAGTAATACCGCATAAAGATGGTACTCATATGCCAACGTAAAAACGGACTCGATATTGGTCATAAATTGCAAATATGTTGGCATTGCCAGCCACCATATTGCACTCAACGTTATCGCTAGACCATAACTGACGATACCGGTGCGCTTGACGATAATACGAAAACGTGGCCAATCCCGTCGTCCTGCTGCTTGACCGCTTAACGTCTCAGCCGATACTGCCACGCCATCAAGAGCAAAGGCTGAGATACTTAATACTTGAAGCAAAATAGCATTGGCGGCTAGGATGACGTCACCACTTTGAGCCGACAAGCGGGTAATCCAAGCGAAACTCAACGTCAAGATTAGAGTACGGATAAAAATATCTTTATTTAATGAAAATAGCCTAAGCATTTTTTCTTTAGAAAAATGTTGCTTGTCGGCAGTGAATAAGGCTTGCCAAGATATTTGCAAATGCTGACGGCTGAGCCACAATGCTAGTATCACGCCTAGCCAAAAGGCAATAGTGGTTCCTAACGCCACCCCAACCAAGCCCATCTGCATGCCGTAGACAAAAAACAAGGTTAGAATGATATTTAGCATAGCGATAAAGCCTTGCTGGTAAAGCATGTAGCGAGTCTTACCTTGACCAGCAAACCAGCCAATAAAGGCAAAGTTCATTAGCTCAGCGATGACGCCCCAAAAGCGTACATCCAAATAAGTCTTTGCCGCTTGCCCACTTTCAGGGTTAGCCGATAGGGCTTGCAAGCCAAAATCTATCAACCAAGGCTTTGCCAGTAACAGAATGCTACCGATAGCAAACGCTAATAACAAGGCACGTTGCAAGATTGATAGTAGGGGTGATGGGGTTGACGATTTTGTGGTATGAGTAGAATTATCAACATGATTGACCGATTGTCCGAGCGCTTGAGCCGATAGCCCAGAAGACGCATATTGCAAAAAGTTAAAACTCACGAGCAATAAAGACAATAACTGTATCGCCAAGCCCATCCCAGCAAGTTTAGCCGTGTCATTCATGTTACCCACGATCGCGGTATCGATGACGCTTTGTAGTGGCATGGCTAGGTTGGCCAATAACACGGGCAACGCAATAGCAACGATGCGCGCATATCGAGTATCAATCGGTGGCATAGCACTAGGTGGCGAGGTGGTCATTGGCATTTTTGGCTCGTTTATCGCTGAAAAACAAGAAGGGCGGAGTTAGTGTCATTAACGCTATGACATTACCGTATAGTCAATTCATTATAAAGGCGTTACGGCGTTAACTTTACTTGAAGTATGGCTTATATATTTGTACTTTGTTGCCTGGACTCTGTTTTAAATGGAGTTAGCTCTAGCAAGTGTGATATTCAAGGCAAAAATAGCTACAAAGACAAAAGCACCTAGACTCATTATTCACGAGTCAGGTGCTTTTCTTGATGCTTGCTTAAATACTATCTTAGCTAGCGATTAGCTTGAGAAAGTATAAAATTTATTAAGCATTGTCTTGTTCAAACATTTTTGGATCATTGAAAGTGACAATTTCTTCTTCAAACTCAGGTTTTACTTTCACAATAAAGTCATCGCGTGATAGACCCATACGTAATGGAATCGAGCTTGCAATATACGTTGATGAGTAAGTACCGGCAAGCAGACCAATGAAGAGCGCTACTGAGAACCAGAACAGTCCATCGCCGCCTAAGAATAGCATGGCAAGTACGACCAGTAAAACAGTGGAAATGGTCATAATGGTACGGCGCAACGTTTCGGTCAAAGACAGGTCAACGGTCTGGCGAGGTGTGATACCACGGACACGACGAAAATTCTCACGAATACGGTCATACACAACAATTGTATCATTGATAGAATAACCAACCAGTGCCAAGACGGCCGCCAAGACGGTTAAGTCAAATGGGAAACCAAATAACGCAAAAACACCAATGGTCACGATAGCATCATGAAACAGCGATAATACCGCACCAAGAGCGAGTTTAAATTGGAAACGTAAGGCAACATAGCCCAACATACAGACCAATGCTAATACCAGTGACATGACTGAGTTTAGATAAATTTCATTACCAACTTGGCTGCCAATAATATTAACGTTACTGATTTCAACATTATTATTAGGCAGGGTTAATGCTTTAGTCAGGCTACTATTTAGGCCGTCTACGTTATCAGACTGTGGTGGCAAGCGTACGAGGAGTTCTTCTCGCGTACCAAGATATTGTACCACGGCATCATCAAAGCCATTATCGGCCAATGCTTGTACGACTTCAACTTGCTCAACAGGCTGCTCGTAACGCACATCTGCGGACACACCACCCGTAAAATCAAGTCCTAAGTTTAGACCGTTTACTGCAATTGCAATGATACTACCAATAACCATCAATAGAGATAAAAGTGCCATTGGCTTTTCTATCTTCATAAACGGAATAATACGCTGGTTGCCAACGGCTTTGATACCGCCTTCAGCGATTGCAGCCGCATCATCAGCGGCATCACCCGATTCTACATCAGGATTGGCTGCTTGGGTGGTCAGTGCTTGACTGTCTTTACCCGCATCCTTACTGCCGCTCAGAGCTTTGCCTTTTTTTGATTTAGCGGTAGTTGGGTTATTGGCTTTGGTATTACTACCTTTCCCATCACGGCGTGGTTTTTTACGGCGGTGTGTGCTTGCCTCAACATTTGAGCCACTTGAACCATCTCGATCTGGATTATTCTGCTGTTCTAAAGGATTGTTCTTATCAATCGTCATAATGTTCTCCTAACCGATGCTCAAACGTTTGATAGATTTACGCTTACCATAAGCAATCTGTACCAGCGCACGTGTCACCATAATAGCGGTAAACAGTGAACTGACAATACCAATAGCCAATGTAACCGCAAAGCCTTTAATCGGACCCGTGCCAATTGCAAATAGAATAAAAGCAATCAATAGGGTGGTGATGTTGGCATCGAAAATACTACTAAAGGCTCGATCAAAACCTGCCACGATGGCGGATTTGGGCCGTACCCCGTTTGCTAGCTCTTCACGTATTCGCTCAAAGATCAGTACGTTGGCATCGACGGCCATACCGATGGTCAAAACGATACCAGCAATACCAGGCAAGGTAAGTGATGAGCCTAAGATTGACATAATAGCAATGATGATAATAACGTTCACGGCCAGCGCCACGTTGGCAATCACACCAAATAGACGATAGAATATAATCATAAACGCAAACACTAATAGATAACCGACTTGCGTAGAGAATAGACCTTTATCAATATTGTCTTGACCTAATGATGGACCAATGGTGCGTTCTTCTACAAAGTACATCGGTGCGGCAAGTGCGCCTGAGCGTAGTAGTAGTGCAAGCTCGGCAGCTTCAGCGCTACTATCTAGACCAGTAATACGGAAGGATGAGCCAAGGACCGCTTGAATATTGGCACGGTTAATGACTTTGGTCTCAGCATAAGGCGTTCTAACTTCGACAGTTTCGCCAGTTTCTGGATCTTCTTCGTAAGTGATTCTTTGCTTGTTTTCGATGAACAATACAGCCATCTGTTTGCCAACGGCGGTACGAGTGGCATTTTGCATGAGCTTACCACCAGCACTATCTAAAGTAATGCTGACTTCAGGAGAGCCGCTTTCATCCACACCAGTTTGAGCATTAGTGACTTTATCACCCGTGACAATCGCTTGACGTTCAAGCAGTACCGGCGGACCATCAAGCGTCTCAAACGGGAAAGCTTCGGTACCCGCTGGAGGGATGCCGCCCGTATAGTTTTCGCTGTCTTCAGCAACCATACGGAACTCAAGGTTTGCAGTGCGCCCTAAGACACGTTTTGCCTCAGCAGTATCTTGTACGCCAGGAAGCTCGACGACGATACGGCTAGCACCTTGAGACTGTACTAAAGCTTCAGTCACACCAAGCTCAGCAATACGATTGCGAAGGGTGGTCAAGTTTTGATTGACCGCATAGCTATTGATTTCATCAAGCGTTGCATCGTTGTACGCTAAAATCAGTGCAGGACCTTGCTCATCAATAGAGGATTGCAAGCTAAAGGTATTGCCCATTGAGCCTTGCAGAACATTCTGTGCACGGTTACGAGCATCTGTATCAGCGAAATGTAATACCACACTTCGATCTTCTGTCTTAATGCCTTTGATCGCAATTCGCTCAGCACGTAGCTCGCGACGCATGTCACGACTGGCACTGGTCAAACGCTGTTCAAGCGCCTTGTCCATATCGACTTCTAGTACAAAACGCACACCGCCACGCAAATCAAGGCCGAGTTTCATCGGTTTTGCCCCGATATCACGTAGCCACTGCGGCGTCGTTTGCGCCAAGTTAAGCGCGACGACATAGTCTTCGCCCAAGTTTTGACGCAGTACTTCCTGAGCTTTGAGCTGATCGACTGGATTGTCAAGACGTACCAGTGCACTGTTGCCCTCAAAGGTTCCATCATGGTTATTGATGCCAGCCTCTTCAAGCAAGCTTTGAGACTCAGTCAAGATACCTTCAGACAGCTGTGTACCTGCAGCGGCGCTTGTAATCTGCACGGCAGGTTCATCAGGATAGAGGTTAGGAGCAGCATATAGACCGGCAATGATTAGCACGACGGCAATAAGTAAGTATTTCCAAGCGGGATATTGCATAATCACTTCTTTAGGTTGATAAACGACTGGCGACGTAGGCCACAAGTTAGCAGATGGGAAGTTAGCGATAGCAATGGTTGAGTGCTGTATCTAGCAGTCGTCATCATGCACCATTGCGATCATCCGCGATGATAGTAAAACAGTAGAGCAAATAATACAGACGTATCTTTATATAGTCATCAAAAATATATAGTCAGCAAAATATCACTGATAAAATCAATAAAGACAGCATGGTCAAAAGCATAAACATAAATTGTCTATACTCTATGAGACTGTTTTTACATCATTGCTCTATAGCGAAAAATGACCGTAAATAAGGTACGGTCATTCTTAGGCACTGTATTAATCACTATATTTATTAACGAAAGATTAGGGCGTGTCCTCAATTCAATCGATTATCCTCTAAATGGGCTAAAAATGGCTAAATTTTGCCAAACATCGTCAAATAGCTTATTAATATCTCGATATTATTTGCGCTACTTTCCTTGTTTGACGGCAATTTATTTCATTTTTACCCCTATTTTTAAAATGAGGACACGCCCTAGTAATCATTAATAAAACGCGACTAATATTTCAATCAATCATTAAACGCTTTCGATTGTGCCAGCAGGTAACACTGAAATAACAGAAGCACGTTGTACTTTGACATCAGTATTATTGTTTAGGCTGACCACTGCATAGTCACCTTCAATGGCTTTGATACGACCCATCAAACCACCAGCAAAAATGATTTCGCTACCGACAGTCAATGCATTGACCATGGCACGATGTTCTTTGGTACGCTTAGACTGTGGACGAATGACTAAGAAGTAAAAAATCGCAAAAAAAGCAACAGGCAATAGTATTTGACTAAATAGTGACATCGCACCAGCAGCTTCTGGTGCAGCATGGGCAGCTTGGATAAATAACAACATAATTTCTCTCAGTAAGTCATAGATAATAATAAAATTAAACGCATAGTAACAAAAAATCCCAGACTTGGTAACTGTTAATCATAGGCTGAGTATGTTTTTCTTAAGGTAATGGCATGCTAGTGGTCATTACTTTTTGCGGCAATATTTTTGCCACCTCATATAAGTGACGCCAAAGCGCTGAGAGTATAACAAAATTCAAGCAGCGAATGGATGCTAGGTAGTAGTAGCGTAGCAAAAGGTATGATCAAGGATACCAAAAAACAAAGACTTAACAATAGCGTCTTATTGTGAAATGACATCATCAATGCTACTATCAAATGGCAATAATTCCCTGCATTTAGCGCACAGTTTATTAGTATATAATATATCCTATTATCTGCTGCTAAATCAGTTTTGAGCAGCGAGTTACCATCGTTTTAGCAGATAACTAATAGCTAATTAATCATGTTTGTTTTTAATGATTTAGTATCGTTTGCTCATTATATTATTATCCCTTTTACTTTTTTCTGTTTAGGTTACCTAACTTGTTTACCACTTTTATGTTTGTACCTCGTTTGTGTCGTCCGCGCGCTTGTAAAGAAGCGTCTGCTAAACCTCCTCCGACATCACGCTATTCAAAGCGTCTTAGTCGTACCAATTCAATTGCTGGATTATCAGCACTGACGGCGATGCTGCTATTGCCATATCCAGCTTTTGCCGCTGATGCTTTAGCAGAGCCGACCGCGATCAGTGTGCTATTACTCATACTTTTTGTGGTTGTCGCTATCGGTATCTCGTTTGTCTGTTCATTGGCTGAGTCTGCATTACTGAGCATGACGCCGTCTTATATCGCTGATGTTCAAGAAAGCAATCCGAAAAAAGCAAATATGCTAAGACGCTTAAAGGTTGATAATATCGATCAGTCATTGGCGGCTATTTTGACTTTGAATACAGTGGCTCATACATTAGGTTCTATCGGTGCTGGTGCCCAAGCCACGATTGTGTTTGGTAGTGCTTGGTTTGGACTGTTTTCTGCCATTATGACCTTGGCGATTTTGTTTTTATCTGAAATTATTCCAAAAACGCTTGGGACACTATACTGGCGTCAACTAAGCGGTATGGTCGCTTACTTCGTGCGAGGCATTATCCTGCTGTTGTATCCACTTATTTGGATCTCAGAAAAGTTAACCAAATTGCTAGTACGTGGCAAAGAACCCCAAGCATTCAGTCGTCGTGAATTTGCGGCACTTGCCAGTATCGGTGAAGAGTCAGGACAGATTGACCCATTAGAATCGCGCATTATTCGCAATTTACTAGCATTTGGTGCGATCAAAGTCGAAGATATCATGACCCCGCGTTCGGTGATGTTGGCGTTTGAAGAAAACAAAACAGTCGCTGAATTATTGGTTGATCGCCCAAAATTGACGTTTTCACGACTGCCAATTTATGATGGTGACTTGGATAACATCACAGGTTTTGTATTAAAAACAGACATGTTATTAGCAAAAGTAAACCATGCGATGCACAAGCCGTTGACTCAGTTTAAACGTGACATTACTTTTGTTTTTTCAAAAATGAAACTGTTTGATTTGTTAGAGCTGATGCTAAAAAACCGTATACATATTGCGATTACAGTCGGTGAGTATGGTGAAGTCAAAGGTTTGGTTACTTTAGAAGATGTGTTTGAGACGCTATTGGGACTTGAGATTGTGGATGAAATAGACCGCGTCGAAGACATGCAAGCACTGGCTCGACAAATGATGGACAGACGAGTAGAGCGATTGGGCATGAAGCTTAGTGATGATGAACAACAATACGAAGATAATAGTACGGACGCTAAGTAAGCTTCCATTTGGCTTATTAAATTGAGATTGGATTGACAGAAAGCGACCTAAAATTAGAGCGAAAACTGAGCTGTGTACTGCGTAAGTGGTTCAGTTAATATATCTAGTATTTATGATAACGATGGGCAGTGACTCATATTTCCAGAAATAATTGTGCCATATGGTTGGTATTTTAGTATTCGCAATAATTACACAGGGTGTCACATAGCTGTGAGAATTGAATGATAGTCTCACTCTATGGTAAAAGTACGCTGTCATCATTAATAAGTAGGTGATGATTAAACAGATATTTTTCACAAGTAGAATGAAGAGGGCACACGCTAGCCAGTGCTCGCTTCATTTATCATGATGTTAATGAGTAATAAACGACTACTATATTTAATCAATAAAAAACGTTAGTCATCAAAAGATGGCAACAACGATAACAGCATTGCTAAGGATTATGATGAAACGATTATGGGGAAAAGGGCTTTTGGCATTATTGCTAAAAAGTGCCAGCGTGGCGGCGGTAGTGACCGTTGTAAGTACTGTGAGTATCAGTGCACAAGCGGCAGCCATGACCGAAGCTTTGGTGCAGAACTATATAGCAGCAATGAAGTCATCAGCGAATAGCCAAAATGTCAATCAGGTCGCGCGTCTTGTCTCTGACGATGCACTGATTTCATTATCTAGAAAAGGTAAGTCTACCAGTTTAGATAAAGATGCTTATTTAAAGTTGTTGCAAAATAGTTGGAATAACACCTCTAATTACCGTTATGATATTTCTGTGGATAACATCGTTATTACGGGCGATCAGGCCAAAGCCAATGTCACGACCAATGAGAGCTGGGTAAAAGATGGTAAAAATGTCTCATTTGTCACTACCTCAAGAGTGACGCTGACGTTATCGACTGGTAATGCGGTGCTGCTACGTGCCGTATCACAAGTAACGATTAATTAATCGTTACTCGACTAATAACTCAGTACTGGCTAGTCAGCAATTAGACATTATCAACAATTAGGTATTAATGGATAAGCATTGATTAAGAAACGTCTTTATCAGTGGATAATCAAAGACAATAGTGCATTAATCAGGCTCTTCGAAAGCTAAGCATTCCATCATAAATAGCCATACAAATTCACAGGGTTGAACAACTAAATGGTTGATTGCATTTCGTGAGAGGTCTAAAAATTGACTCAACTTATGATGATTATCTTTTTATATTAGACTGGTCTTTGCTTCACATTGCATACTATACTAGCAAGCAACTTTATCTTATCACTTTCTGTCGTTAGGAAACTTCCAATATCATGTCTACTGTGCTATCAAAATCTCGCTCATTTATTGCGTTGCCATTGACGCTTGCGGTATCAACTTTACTTATCAGTGCTTGTAGCAATACGTCAGCGGTAAAAAAGGGTGCGACCAATAGCTCATCTGTTATTACTAAACGCCCAGCTACTAAAGCGCCTGCAGCAAGCAGCAGTACGGACTATTCAACGGCATATTTAGATGCAGATAGCTTGGATGAGTTAGCCGATTTACTCGAAGCCACTGACATGACTATGGTGGAAGGCAACAAACTTGCTATTCAGCAGTATGGTGATTTATGGAGTCGCTTACGTGCTGGCTATCGTATGAATGGCGGTCAGCCGACTTATAATCAGCGTATCGAAGGGCAAAAAAGCTGGTTTACCAGTCGACAAGACTATTTAAACCGTTTGACTGCACGTGCTAGTCGCTATATCTATCACACCGTACGAGAAGCTGAGCGTCGTAATATCCCGACAGAGCTGGCTTTGTTACCTGTTATTGAGAGCTCTTACGATCCAAGCGGTACCAGTAGTGCGGCAGCAGCAGGCTTATGGCAGTTCATTCCAAGCACGGGTCGTATTTATGGTTTGAATCAAAGCAGTACCTATGATGGTCGCCGTGATGTCATCGAATCAACTCGCGCCGCTTATGACTTTTTGACCGCACTACATAACCAGTTTGGCAGTTGGGAGTTAGCATTGGCTGCTTATAATGCGGGTCCTGGTCGCGTGCAAAAGGCCATTGATGCTAATAGAGCTCAGGGTTTACCGACAGATTATTGGTCTCTGAGATTGCCTACTGAAACGATGAATTACGTGCCGCGTTTCTTGGCGGTAGCGGAAATTGTTGCCAAGCCTGAGCAATATGGTGTCTACTTGCCAGCCATCGCCAACCGTCAGCATTTCCGTAGTGTGCCAGTGAATTATGGCGTGAGCTTGGCTGAAGTTGCGCAAATGACAGGCGTGAGTTACGACGAATTAGAAAGGTTAAATACGGCCTTAACATCAGGGCGTGTTGATTCTTCTGGTCCCCAGCGTATTATTATTCCTAATGATGTGAGTCTTAATACCGATGTTAAATTGAGCTCATTGAGAGGCAATGGTACGGGCAATATACTGGCATCGAGTAATACAAGCACACCAAGTAGCACGACCACGACGCCAAGCTATAATAACAAACCCTATACTGGCTCTTCATTACCATCTACAGGTAGCGCCTTGGCTGATTATGCTGCAAGCGCTAGTGTGCCGCAGCAAACGACCAGTTATATATCACCGTCAGCCACACCGACTAGCAGCTCTGTCTACAGTAATAATGCCTCGGTGCGTACTGAGCCACCATTGAGTACGGCAGAAACCAACAAGATCAATGCTGAGCTAAAAAGCAGTAACAGTCTACCGACCACCTCTGCTCAAATTACACAGAATAATACGATTGTCCAAGAACCACCACTGAGCAAAGAAGAGCGTGATTTTATTGCCAATCAAATTCGCAGTAACACGCCTGAAACCAATGTGATCAATGCTGATGGTAATATTAATTTATCCGCCGTACAGACACAGCAGTCTATTCTAGAAGCCAGTGGCGAAGAGAAAAAGCTTAGCTTTGCAAAAACATCAGTAAGCAAGCCAAAACCCCAAGGTGCACGTACCACTTATACTGTCAAGCGTGGCGATACCTTATCTAATATTGCCAGTCGTGCGGGTGTCAGTTGGCGCGATATCGCTGAATGGAATCAAATAGATGCCAGCTCTAAGCTGCTATCAGGCAGTACCTTATACTTATACAATGCAAAAACCATCGAACCGTTGAGCACAGCTAACAATACCGCGGCAAGTCAACCAGAGAGCTATGTAGTACAGAGTGGCGATACGCTGATTGGTACTGCTAACCGCTTTGGTCTATCGGTGACTCAGTTGGCAACCTACAATAATTTGAGTAGTAGAGCGGATTTACTACGTGGTCAAAAGCTATGGCTGATACCAGGTAAAGTGACTGCGCCAGTGACCACGCCTGCCGCTCCCTCGACCAAACCAAGTAAATCAAGCACGGCTACTAAGAACTATAAAATAAAATCGGGCGATGGCTTGATTGCTCTCGCACGTCAGTTCGATGTATCAACTGATACACTTGCCAGCCTCAATAATATGAGCACTACAAGCTCACTATATGTTGGTCAAACTCTAAAAGTACCTGCAAGTGTCGATTTCGATGCAGCAAACACCTCAAGCTCTAGTAGCCGTAACAGCAGCTCAAGTTCGGTGGCAACCACCAACTATAAAGTAAAATCTGGCGATACTTTGATCGGCATTGCCAATAGCGTAGGTATCAGTCCAGCTGAGCTTGCGGCGGTGAATAGCAACTTTGATGCAAAAGCACGCTTACAACGTGGTCAAACCATCAAAGTACCCGTGTCTAAAGGATTGGTTGATCGTCAGCTAAATGATAAAACTGTCAGTTATAAAGTAAAATCAGGCGATACGTTAACAGGCGTGGCTCAACGTTATAATATCGGTCTTAGTGACTTGGCAACAGCGAACAACCTGAAAACCAACTCTAATTTGATACTCGGTCGTACGATTACGATTCCTGCCAGTGGCAGCGTTGTAGCGACCTCTAGTAGCAATACCCAAAGCAGTAGTACGGCTAGCAGCACTGCCGCGACTAGCACAGCGAGTAGTGGCAAAAAATTGGGCAACACCGAGAGCTATAAAGTTAAATCAGGTGATGGTTTGATTGCTTTAGCACGTCAATTTGGTGTTTCGATAGACGACTTGGCTGCGACCAACGATCTCGCGACCAATGCCCAATTACAGCGTGGACAAACGCTTAAAGTACCAAAGCTCACAGTGAGCTACACCGTTGGGTCAGGAGACAGTTTGATTGGCTTAGCACGTAAATATGGCGTCTCTACGCAAGAATTGGCTGAAATGAATAATATCGCGGCGGATACGATGCTACAGCGTGGTCAGCGCCTGACCGTACCTAATCGTTAAGAGTAAGCGGCTTAGTGGAATAATAGCCAAGTAAATACGATTAAGACAGATCATTCTGCACAAAAAAGCTGCTCTTTATAAGAGCAGCTTTTTTTATCTATAAAATTCAATTCTCAAAATATCTAATAGCACTTATCAACTAGACAGTTTGAGTTTTGATAGTCTCAAGATAACTTCTAATATTGCTAACATAATGCATGGCTTGGCCATAACGACTATTGGTAGCTTTATTGTCACCTAAGTACGCATAAACGTTCGCCCAGCTTTTATCATCAATACCCTGATCTCGCAGTTTACGCTGAATACTCTTTACTGCATTTGGTCCCATGTTGTAGCCGGCAAGCGCAAACCAAATACGATCTGTCTTTGGCACATCAGCAAAGTCATCTTTCATTTGCTCTAAATAACGTGCGCCGCCGCCGATACTTTGGTAGGGATCGACGCGATCTGAGACCCCCATTGCTTTGGCTGTATTATTGGTCAACATCATAAGCCCACGCACGCCCGTTGGCGATACGGCATTGGCATCAAGGTGTGATTCTTGATAACCCATGGCCACTAATAATTCCCAATCATGATTATAATTGCGTGCTTGCTCTTCAAAAGACGATTGATAATCAGGCAGTTTTTCGGTCAACGTTTTTTGGAAATGATCTTGGCTATAGGCGTCTTTTAGCAAGTTTTGATTGTAAAAGGCAGCAAGTTTTTGTGTGTTTTTCAGCTTAATGCTGTCACATAAAAAGTAACTGGCTTTTTGTGATAATGGGTCATTGGATGAATTGAACGTCCAACTGACTTTTGGATGTAAACCATTCTTTGTTAAGCTGGCGTCATAGCCGCAACTGATGTTGATAGACGATAAGTTAAACTTGCTCTTTAACTGTGTACTGGCCGTTGTTAATGCCATGTCTACCTCGCCCGATCTCAGCGCCTTTAGGGCAGTTTCTTCATTGGCATACGCTTTTAGGTCGATATCAACGCCAAGCTCGTCAGCATAAGTACGCACCAAATCAAAACCAAAGCCATGTTGAAAACCGTCAGTCGCAAAATAAGTGCTGTCACCGGGGACGGCAGCGATAGTTAACGTGCTTTCTAGCATAACGTTATCATAGGCTGGCACTGGCGCACGCATCGTCGTCAGACTCTCAGCAGGTAAAGAGAGAAGAGCGATACTAGAAACTTGCGCAAGCTTTTTGGTTCTAGAAAAACGACTCGATGTCGTCGGGGTAACGGATGAAACGATGTTACTTTTAGTGTTCGGTAGGCGTTTAGATGGACGCAGTAAATAAGAAATACGGCGTCTAGCCCCTTGCGCAGATACTTTCACACGATAAGTAATACGCTGCATGGATGTCTCCTGATTTTAGCCATCCTGCTTACCGTAAAACGCTTATGAATGTATGCTTATAAAGTAGTCATACATCGATGTTGCATTTTAGACAACCACGCACTTCTTAATAAGATAAGTGCGTCGTCATCTTGTTTAATAATAGTGCCGCTAATGAATTTTTATCAGATGTAGCGGTGCAGTTTTTAATTAGCTGGTTATCTACTGGCGTATTCAGTGTATCAGGTAAGAGGGCTAAAAAATCTCTCAAAATATCAATATAAAACATCGATATAAAGTATCAATACAAAATGATGAACGCACAACACCGCGAAGGATATAAATCGGATGATTCCTTCATCGATGCATAGATAGGGCTAAGAATAAAACAACTATATATTAAACATAGGTAAGGTCATGAACTAAGTTATTGAGACAAAACATAAAATGAGCGGGGTGCTTATGCACTCAGCTTTTCTATGCTGATATTAATGACCATGTCCTCTTTAAATCATTTGTAATAGAGTCAACAGTGATTAATTTTTTGTCCAGCAATAAGGGTAAGCAAGTCGCTATTTTCATTACTAATAAAAAAATGATAGAAAATTTACTACCAATCAGCGGTTGCTAACCCAGTATCGCGACACTTAAATCAAGACATACCATGCTGCTGAAAATATATCACGCACAGTGTGTCTATTAGTAAACCGTCCAAAACCTCGCTATCTATATGACCTCAATAGCTATACAACATAGTAAGATTTTAGGCGGTTATACTCATTTAAGTACCATAACCGGAAGCTGTAATAAATGGGAAGCCTCATGACAAGACATTCTTTCTTCGGATATTAATATGCGGATATTCCTTGGATTATTCAAGTGTGGTTAAGAAATTAGCGATAAAACTTAACAATTGGGCTATAGACGGTTAAAAAGGCCATTGTTATTGATACACTATTGAAAATTGCAGCAGCAAAAATTGTGCATACTGGACGACAATACTGATTGTTATTAGCCTTGTTTTCCGAAAATTATTCTAAATTTAGATAGCTATGAGTAGAGTTGAGGACACAGTTTAAGCAGGATTATCAATATCTACAAAGGTCACGGGTATACTAAATGCTTGAGAAACTATGTGACCGAGTGCTTGAATACCGCCGCGTTCTGTCGCGTGATGTCCACAAGCGAAATAATCAATGCCCAGCTCACGGGCAATATGGGTGGTACGTTCTGATATTTCGCCAGAGATAAAGGCGTCACAGCCCATCAATGCAGCTTGCTCGATCATATCCTGTGCGCCGCCCGTACAAATGCCCACGTGTTCGATAATTCTGTTATTATCGATATGAGCGCTTGTACTATTCGGTGCGCTATAATTGGCAGAGATATGCAATGGCAATCGTCCTAGTGTCTGAGTAATGTGAGCAATGAGGCTTTGAGCATTCTGCGGGGTACAAGTGGCGATATTACCCACTGGATGCGACTCACTAGGGTATAAAGCGCCGATAACGGTCATGTTTAATGCGTCAGCCAACTTGGCATTATTACCAATGACAGGATGGGCATCGAGCGGCAGATGATAACCAATCAAAGAGATACCATGCTGCATAAGTTTACGGATACGCTGACCTTTCATACCAGTGATGGGGGCAGGTTCGCCTTTCCAAAAATAACCATGATGCACCATAATGGCGTCTGCATTGTCAGCAATCGCCGCATCAATCAACGCCTCACAAGCCGTCACACCAGTGATGATTCGTTTGATAGGTCGACCCCCATCTACTTGTAAACCATTAGGGGCATAATCTTTAAAAGCATCTGCTAATAAATAGTCATCACAGAATGTGGTCAGCGCTTGAACGGTAATGGCGGTGTTTGAGGGCTCGCTTGAGATATTGTGTGTGGTCATGGTATTCCCTTATAATTGATTCAGTGGGGCAAGCATTTATGGCTAACATGTGGCTTTTGATAATGAGTATTTTAACATGTAGCTACAGTAGGATAGACAATCCTACTCACTGAAATGGTACACGATACGTTACAACTGGGTAGTATTGGCGGTTATAATTTATACATGTAAGCTTGCCGTATAGATAGTGCAAAAAAACAACCATCTAGTGGGCTGTGAACGTTTGATAAATGCCGCTCAATGCATCCTAATATACACCATGCTTCTTACCTTATTTATCTTCGTCTGTTTGTATCAAATTTATAGAGGTTTTATATGTCGTCATCTCGGAACACCAGCAGCAAGGCGTCTGTATTAAAATGGTTACCTTGGGTTTTATTGCTAGTCGTGATTGCCGCATTTATTTGGTTGTTTGCGAGTATGAAGACGGCATCAGAGCAAGCATGGGAGCCGCCCAGAACCACACCTGCTGAGCAGCAAGCGTCAGCACCTGTTTCTGATACACCCGCAGCGATTTCTTCTTATCATAATGCGGTTGCTCGCGCCTCACAATCAGTCGTGAATATCTACACCACGCAAACGATGGCAGAGCATCCTTATATGAATGATCCTGTGTTGCGCCGCTTTTTTGAGTTCCATGGTGCACCGTCAGAAGAGCAGGGCAATACCAATTTAGGCTCTGGGGTGATTGTCTCAGAAGATGGCTATATCGTGACCAATGCCCATGTGATCGAAAAAGCTGATGAAATTACGGTCGCCTTTAATGATGGTCGTAAGAGCCGCGCTAGAATCGTTGGTACAGATCCAGACAGTGATTTGGCAGTGATTAAAGTAGATATGACCGGTTTGGCACCACTTGGTTTCCGTAAAGAACCTATCCGAGTTGGCGATGTCGCATTAGCGATTGGTAATCCTTTCGGTGTCGGTCAAACGGTAACGCAAGGGATTATCTCGGCGACAGGACGTACTGGGCTTGGGGTCAACAAGTTTGAAGACTTTATTCAGACCGATGCAGCGATTAACCCAGGTAATTCGGGCGGCGCACTCGTTGACGCTTTTGGTGAATTAATTGGTATTAATACGGCCATTTACTCACGCTCTGGCGGCTCTATGGGTATCGGTTTTGCTATTCCTACCGCTATCGTTGAGCAAGTGATGAACGCCATTATCAAAGATGGTAAGGTGAGCCGTGGTTGGTTGGGGATTGAGATACAGTCACAGCTACGTGACCCAACGCAGCTTGAAACCTCGACTGGGGTAGAAGTGCTTAATGTCGTTCCTAAGAGTCCTGCTGCTAAGAGTGGTCTGCGTATCGGCGATATTATTTTGACGATTGACGGCGTTGAGATGACGGATGCCAATACCTTGATTCAGTATGTCGCTCGTAAAGCACCGAATACCACGCTGAATGCGCAAATATTACGCCGTGGTAAAAATGCGCAAGTCAAAATACTGTTAGAAGAGCGTCCAGCACAAGAGCCGATGGAACGTCCGGTTGTGATTCTTGATGAAAATGTTGGTGGTATAGAAGATCCAAATCTACAAGGTGAGAGACAAGACGTACCGATGATGTCAGAAGCCGAGCGTGACCGTATGCGTGAAGAGCTGTTGCAGCTGTTTGAAAGAGATGGTGCACCCTTATAAGGTCACTCTTCATCACCTAAAACTTAAGCAAAATAAGCTTAATCAAAATGGCTTGAACAATTTATAGACAGTAAAAAAGCGCGTTATCTTGAAGATAACGCGCTTTTTGTTTCGACTTTTTTAGCACTATTTTGGTTAATATTACTCTATAGTAGGCTCGTGATTAATGTAAATCACCCCCTGCACACGACAACAGCAGGGTAGGATCTCGTCTTCATCAATCATGGCAAGGGGCGCAAACGGATAGTCAATGACGTGTGAGCTGGCGATACGCTTGATGCGGCAACTGCCACAATAGCCTTCCTTACATTGATAATTGATATCATGTCCGGTGCGTAGCAATCCATCAAGCAAGCTTTCGTCATCATGCAAGTAAAATTGCTTTTTACTCGTCATTACCCAAGTCATAGTCTTATCCTGTTTGTTTCCCTATCATTCTGTACTTTCTAAACAATAATCTTTCAAAAACTATTTTTTAAATGAACACATAAGCTCTAAAGTTCAAAATCATCAAAATCACTGTCTGATAAATCTGAATCAATTTGACCAACCAAGTATGAGCTGATTTCCGTCTCTTGCGGGGCAACTTGTACGTTGTCAGATGACAACCATGTGTTAATCCACGGGATTGGGTTTGATTTAGAATTCGGGAATGCGACTGGCAAGCCAACCGCTTCCATACGTAAATTGGTGATGTATTCAATATATTGGCAAAGAATGTCTTTATTGAGACCAATCATTGAGCCGTCTTTGAATAGATAGCCTGCCCATTCTTTTTCTTGCTCAGCCGCTTTACGGAATATCTCGATGCTTTCTTCATAGCACTCTTTGGCAATGTCGACCATCTCAGGATCATCACGACCGATGCGCATGAGGTTAAGAATATGCTGAGTGCCCGTTAAATGTAGCGCCTCATCACGAGCAATCAATTTAATAATCTTGGCATTACCTTCCATTAGCTTACGCTCAGCAAAGGCAAATGAGCAAGCGAATGACACATAAAAGCGAATGGCTTCTAAGACGTTGACTGCCATCAAGCACAAGTAAAGCTGCTTTTTCAGCGATTTTAAATCGACAGTAATTTGCTTACCATTGATCGTGTGCGTGCCTGCACCGTATAGGTTATATAGCGATGAGTTATAATATAAGTCATCGTAGTACTTGGCGATGTCTGCGGCGCGCTCTAGGATATGATCGTTTTGCATGATGTCATCAAAGACGATAGCAGGGTCATTGATAATATTGCGAATGATATGGGTATAGCTGCGCGAGTGAATGGTCTCAGAAAACGTCCACGTCTCAATCCACGTCTCAAGCTCAGGAATCGATACCAATGGCAGTAGTACGACGTTTGGGCTGCGACCTTGGATAGAGTCGAGTAGCGTTTGATACTTTAGGTTACTGATAAAAATATGCTGTTCGTGTGAGGACAAATTGCCATAGTCCATACGATCACGTGATACATCGACTTCTTCTGGACGCCAAAAGAACGACAGTTGCTTTTCAATCAATTGCTCAAAGATAGGGTGCTTTTGTTGGTCGTAACGCGCCACGTTGACCGGATTACCAAAAAACATCGGCTCTGTTAGCGCATTGTTTGGCGTTTGGGAAAAAATCGAATAAGTCATGAGACTGCCTTTATCATTGATATGGTTATTAAGTTATAGGGTTTTGACTAGATTTGGTTTGATTGGATGGGATTGTATTACAAGTGCTCTAAAGATATCTGTTCTGGCGTCTGTCCATCATTCATATACGCTTTAAATATCTCACTTAGCTCACTATCGTCCAAACCTTCCAATTCATCGATCGCACTCTTACGCAGCGCACTCAAGCCATCATCATCTGATAGTTGATGCATTTCTTTCTGTACGTCTTTTTTAGTCGTTCTCTTTATTGGTTTTTTCAATACTTTTGTGGTGACTTTCTTTAATGCTTCTGGTTTTGCTGCTGTGCCTTCGCCTAATTGCTCACGGACGTCTGCGATGTCGACTTCCACTTGTACGATATGCGAGTCACCATCGTTTAGGTCTGAAAATACGTTAGGGATAAACAAACCACCGTCTTTGATGATTGCGGTATATTGCACTCTATGACCTCCGTTATTTTTATTCTGTCTGTGTTTTAATTAGGGGTGGCGTGTCGCAAGCGCATCATATACTTTGTTATTCTCTCTTTTGCCTACTGCTAATACATAAACCACGACCACATCATCTTTAACGGTATACACCAAACGATAGCCTATGGTGCGTAGTTTGATTTTATAAGTATCATTATGACCTGATAACTGTGAAGCAGGAACACGAGGATTTAATAAGCGCTGCTGTAACTTTTTCTTAAACTGCTGCTGAATACTGGGTGCTAACTTTTTCCATTCTTTTAACGCTAAAGGGTGAAACTCAAGATTATAGGTCATCCAACGTTACCTTTACAGGTTTTTGCCCGTCATTCATCCGTGAGCTAATAGTTTGGCTTAATGCCATGTCGTCCATTGCTTCCATCATGCGTTCAAAGACGTCTGTTGAGACTAAATAAGCCACTGGTTTATTGTGGTTTAAGATAGCAATAGACTCACCGTCTGACTGTTTAATCAGTGCCGAAGGGTTGTTTTTCAGCTCTGAGATACTGGCTGTCTGTGTCGCAAATATTGGTTGCATGATTCATTCTCCGCTAATATTAAGCTCTAAATATAGAGACAATATTAGCACGAAAATTAGGTCTTAATTGTTAATCTATTTACGCGTATTTTGTAGGGTGCGCCAAACGTAATTTCCATGCTATCACTGCGCTGGGAATATCCTACAAAAAATATAAATAATGTTTAAACAAGCATATTTATTTAAACAAATTGTCAATACCAGATACTTGCTGACTTGCTTTATCGAATAAATCTAATAGTGCTGGAGAGTTCTTTTCATATTTGTATACAATGTAATCATCTTTAATGATACAAAACACTGTATCTTCACACCAGCTATATTCAGATTCATCATGATAGTATCTATATCTTCTTAAATATAAGCCTAGGGATTGAGATTGGTATTCTGTATAAAGAAATAATGGGAAGAAATCATCTGTGCCATAAGATAAATTTTTAGGGGGTATTCCTATATTCCATCTAATTGTATTAGAGTTAGTTTGTTGTATTAAAATATTAATTAGATTTTCAAATTTAGATACAGTATCCATAGTATTCATTTCCATTTTAAATCTTTCTCTAATTCTGAAAGAGTAACAACTAGGGCAGATAGTTCTCTCAACAACAACCAAGATTCTTTGTCTGTAAATTCTATTTTTTTGCGATAATAGAAAAAATATTTTTTAGTAGTAAACATAAGTACAAAATTTCTACACTTTTTTTTGTGTGAATCCTCAGTGAGCTTTTTTTCCAGACTCTCAACAAGGCTTTTAGCATTTAAAAACTCTGTAAATATATATTCTTTGTTGTTTTCAAAATCATTCATTTTTTCTGATACGTCTGGATAGATCTTTTTTAAAGATTTATTGATTTCTGGAATCCTAGCCTTTCCGATAAATAGTTTATATATCTTCCTAGCTTCAAGAAATAAGAATATAGAAATAGCTAAGCTAATAAAAGACATAATTACGGAGATATCTGAAGCTAGAGCTACATAGTTGCTCGGAATGATCCGAATGTCCAAAATAATACTCCATACTATTAAAACTGGCTAAAAAGCTAAGATCGGTATAGTAAATATCCTGTCACCTATAGTTTTTAAAAGTAACAGGATAGTATTTCCAATATTTCTAGCCTAAATCTTACATGCACCGCCAGCACAATCATCTTCCATATCCGCTTGGGCATCGTTCGCACCATCACGGGTGTTGTGATAATACAACGTCTTCACGCCAAGCTTATACGCGTTTAGTAAATCCTTAAGCAATATCTTCATTGGTACACGACCGCCTTCATAACGAACGGGATCGTAGTTGGTATTGGCAGAGATACTTTGATCGACGAATTTCTGCATGACAGCGACCAGCCGTAGGTAACCGTCATTGTTTGGCATTTGCCATAGTAGCTCATACTGATTTTTTAGCTTATCAATCTCAGGCACGACTTGCTTTAGGATGCCGTCCTTTGACGCTTTGATAGACACCAAACCACGTGGTGGCTCGATACCGTTGGTCGCGTTGGCGATCTGACTAGAGGTCTCAGACGGCATCAAGGCGGTTAGGGTAGAGTTGCGCAGACCGTGAGTGGTGATTTCAGTACGTAGGGTTTCCCAATCGAGATGTAGCGGCTCTTGGCAGATTTTATCCAAATCTTTTTTGTACGTATCAATCGGCAAGATACCTTGCGAGTACGTCGTCTCATTGAACGCAGGGCAAGCGCCTTGCTCTTTTGCCAATTTGTTTGACGCTTTCAAGAGATAAAATTGCAACGCTTCAAA
Source organism: Psychrobacter sp. Ps7 (assembly GCF_022129225.1). NCBI lineage: Bacteria > Pseudomonadati > Pseudomonadota > Gammaproteobacteria > Moraxellales > Moraxellaceae > Psychrobacter > Psychrobacter sp. Ps7. Next base: position 37,997 of record NZ_JADQAH010000010.1, read on the forward strand.
TGTTTGATGGGTGAGACCCAATGCTGAGTCGTCTGAATAGCGCACGCCATTCTTAGCAAGGTAATACGCATAGTTAATAACGCCCACACCGAGTGTACGACGACGCATGCTGCCATTTTGAGCCGCTTTAACTGGATAGTCTTGATAATCAAGCAGGGCATCAAGCGCACGGACGATTAGCTCAGCTGGTTCTTCGATGTCGCTGACGTTGTCGACTTTACCCAAGTTGACCGCTGATAGCGTACAAAGCGCGATTTCGCCTTCTTCGTCATTGATATTATCAAGTGGCTTGGTCGGTAGGGCAATTTCCATACATAGGTTTGACTGACGAATCGGCGCAACCGTTGGGTCAAATGGGCTATGCGTATTGCAATGATCGACGTTTTGGATGTAGATACGACCCGTGCTCGCACGTTCTTGCATCATTAGGCTGAACAAATCAGCGGCTGGGATTTGACGGCTACGAATGCTTGGGTCATTTTCGTACTTGGTGTATAGCTCTTCGAATTTGTCTTGATCTTCAAAGAACGCATCATACAAGCCCGGCGTGTCACCTGGTGAGAATAGCGAGATGTCTTGACCTTTGATGAGGCGCGTGTACATCGTTTTATTTAGCTGTACGCCGTAATCCATATGACGCACACGGTTGTCTTCCACGCCGCGGTTGTTTTTAAGTACCAATAATGACTCAACTTCTAAATGCCACAATGGGTAAAACAACGTCGCTGCACCGCCACGGACGCCGCCTTGTGAGCAGCATTTAACAGCTGTCTGAAACAGTTTATAGAATGGGATACAACCGGTATGCTGTGCTTCGCCGCCACGAATAGGGCTACCAAGGGCGCGGATGCGACCCGCGTTGATGCCGATACCAGCACGCTGTGACACATAGCGTACGATGGCGCTGGTGGTCGCGTTGATAGAATCTAGGCTATCACCACATTCGATCAATACGCATGAGCTAAACTGACGCGATGGGGTACGCACTCCTGCCATAATAGGTGTTGGTAGCGAGATTTTGAATTGCGACGTCGCATCGTAAAAACGCTTTACGTAGTCCAAACGATCTGATTTGTCATAACGGCTAAACAAACACATACCAACCAGCATGTACAAGAACTGCGGGCTTTCAAAGACGGTCTTGTTGACACGGTCTTGGACGAGGTATTTACCTGCCATTTGCTCAACAGCGGCATAAGCAAGGTTCATATCGCGCCAGTGATCAAGATATGCTTCTAATTCATCAAACTCAGCACGGCTATAATCAGCTAGGATATGCTGATCGTATTTACCAGCGTCGGTCAGTTTTTTGACATGATCATAAAGGTGCGGCGGGGTGAATTTATTGTAAGCAATTTTACGCAGATGGAAAATCGCCAAACGCGCAGCCAAATACTGATAATCAGGCGTATCTTCAGAGATAAGATCTGCTGCTGACTTGATGATGGTCTCGTGAATATCGCGAGTCTTGATACCTTCATAAAACTGAATGTGCGACTTTAGCTCAACTTGCGACACAGACACATTATCCAAATTGTGAGCTGCCCACTCGATTACCTTATGAATTTTATCCAAATCAATAAGCTCTAATCGTCCGTCACGTTTGGTCACTTTGATTTTGTCGATGTGTGTCATGTTGCCCTCTTAAGTTGATAACTTGGTAATTATTTATAATGTTGCTTATAGTGATGCTGCACAGTCAGTAAACGGCAGGCATTCTTTATAATGCTACGATGCTTGCGCCGCGATAGGTGTTTTTTTAGGCAAAAATCTACCGCTACTCATAGTGACAATTAAATTCACTGAGTACTACATATAGCGTGTTTGTTAGTAGGTAGGCACAATATAGCGGGAAAATTTTGAAAATACTATATTGATTTTAGCATCAAACTATGTTGCTGTGAGGTTGTGCTGTGTCCGAATTTTAGCAAAGGACGATGGGGTAAGGGTTAGACGCGATTGACTCAAATAATAAGTTTTTTGTAAAAATCGTAGGATCATTTGCTTTTCATTCGCGAGTAAATGACCCACCAATAAGGGGATATAGAACAATAATCATGAGGGCGCAGATTGTACAGCAAACCACAAAAAATCGCCACCCGTATGTGATTAATAGCGAGTGACGATTTCGACGGAAAAGCAGCTGGCTTTTTTTAAACGACAATTATCTGTTTATACGACCAAACGGACTGTTTTGGCAGCGTCGAGTGAGGCATACAGTACATTGACCTGATCGGCTGCTGTAAGATATAGATTGACCCGTGCTGAATGGAAGCGACCCGTTTTAGACGGTTTCACTTCTATCGAGGCCAAATCGAAATCAGGGAACTGACTGCCCAAAATAAGCTTCACTTCATTGAGTAAGTTCTCACGCTCGCCTTCATGACCAATGATGCTAAGTGGATAGTTCATTGGAAAGTCCCAGAGCTCAGGATTTTGAATATCCGTCCTTTTGCCTGTGATCACACCTTGATTGGGCGTTAGGTTGGTCATTTTTACTGATTTTTCATTTGCTGGTGCTTGGTTGTTGTTTTGATTGGTGCTGTCTTTTGGATCGTCAGTCATGATGTGTGCCTCGCTTTATTAAATGTTAGCTATTAGCATAAGAGCTTTATTCACCATTTATAGTGGCACTAAACTTATAATTCAAGTGCTAAAATGGCAATGACAGTATGCTATGGATCACTGTGATCTGTCATAAATTTTGCTCAGTCATCCATGATAATCAAATGTTAATACACATATCAGCTCATTTTTTATAAGCACAAACAGCGACATAATCCCCACGGTCATAGCCTTCGATGACTTCTTGCACCTTGTCATTGGCATACATAGGATGGGTCAGTAAGGTCTGCGCATACTCAAAATCGACGAAACCATTGGCTTGCATCAGCGCGATTTTTTCATCAGAGGTGCGCCAATTTGCTGATTTAACCAGCTCAATAGGATAGGGATCAGCAGGAGAGATATGCGCAAGTAGCGGATGCTCCCAAGTATTTAATGAGCTGGCCAAATTATATAAGCTGGCAAAACCGCTTTCTTTTGGCACATCGATAACAATCAATTTGCCGCCGGTTTTTAAGGCATCAAATGCCTTTTTAATACAGATATCCAAATCGTTGATGTAGCTGACACTGCCGTTAAACATGATGATATCAAACTTATTTGGCTCAATATCGCAAGTCTCGGCAGGACTAATATCCACTTGTAAGCCGCGCTTTTTAGCGATTTCAGCCATGTCTTTAGAAGGCTCAATGCCGTGCCTGATATGGATATCATAATCCTGCGCCAATAGTGACTCAAACAGTCCACTACCGCAGCCGATAGACAATATCTCACTATCCTTATCTAAGAAATGCGCGACCAGCTTTAGCTCACTGGTCAGTAAGTTTTGGTTGTCAAAAAACCAGCTGTCATACGCGCTTGCATGTTCATCAAATGCTGCCATGATGTTTCTCCTTGAGTGTGTCCATTATTATGTTTAGGGTTAAGTTAAATTTTATTTATAATAAATATGGTATATAAAAGTATTTGCCATAAAGCTAGCACTTTGCATAGGGCTAGGACAGATCAAGCGCTTGTTGCCAAAAATTCACTTCCATACGTGAAGCAGTATTAAATAACTGTTGGAATTTGTCTGCCTGAGCGGGGTTAGCCTGTGCTAGTAGCGTATTAATCTGCGCTTCATTCTGCGCGGTAATCGCTTGAAATTCGTCACTGGCAAAGACATCAATCCATGGCTGGTAAGGATTGTCCGCGACAAAACCTTGTTCTTTAATGCGTTTGCCAATTTCGCCATAGCCCATCAAACAAGGAGCAATTGCCGCATAAAGCTCAGCTAATGAGCCTGACATGGCAGCGTCCAATAGGTAGCGGCTATAGGCAATAGTCACGGCAGATTCAGAAGCGCTTTCTACTTCTTTAAGTGGGATGTCCCACTCATGACATAAATCGAGATACATGCCAATTTCCATATCTAGCATGGCATTGATGCCTGCTTGACCGACTCGCATTTGTGCCAGCGTATCACTCCTATACACGCTCAACGCCATCACACGGGTATAGTGAATAAGATATAAATAGTCTTGCACAAGATAGTGACGAAAGCTGTCAGGGGCGAGCGTACCTGCTGTTAGCTGTTTGACAAAATCATGCTGAATGTAGTCATCCCATGTGGGGCAATGGTGGCGTAATGTTTGGTAGTTCATAGTGTTCACTTACTGTTATAAAATGCGAGTAAGCAAAGAGTAGGAGGTGATCAGTGAGCAGGCACAAAAAAACCTTACCAGATTATATGAATAAACTGGCAAGGCTTGCTTAGCAATGTATGCTTAAGAGGTGTGCTATAAAATGTCACGCTTGTTTCCTACGTCAGTGCTAACTGCATCAGGTTCGCGGGTAACTCTCAGCCATGATTTTGAATTGTAGTTAAAGCATCAAAAATCAAAGCACCCCGACAAGGTTTATTTTTCAGAAATAAATATAAAGTTTATATAAGTTTAAACTGCTCGTACTTAAGCAATCGGCTCTATGGTAGACGAATTCAGTTATCATTAGCAAGTGATGCGCAAAAAACCATGAATAAAGGTTGTCTTACAAGCGTAAATAGGCAAGTTTTTACCTTTTATTAAGCTGATCAAGTACCACGAGAATGGTGAAAGAAATCACTATTTTCAAATGTATTTTTTATTCATAAACGCTCTACGATTGCCTATATTATTTAGCTACCCGACGGTAGGATATTAAAAAATATCTTATAAATTAAGGCAACATGTTTATGGGACACTGTCTCATTTAGCATTGATTAATTTATGCTTTATAATCATTCAGCTAAGAGGCTATGGCAAATAGCCATTGATAGGAGTGATCTCAGGCGGAATATCTGCCTCTTCTAGTGCTTCTCGCAGATTAATCTCGATAGTACGCGACAATGCAGTCAGGGGTAGTTTGTTGGCGGCTAAGCCGAAAGGCTCTTCTAGCTCTTCACTGAGGGCATCCAAACCAAAAAAGGTATAAGCGATCACGGCACAAATCAGTGGGGTCACCCAACCGAGCGAGGCCACCAAGCCAAAAGGCAACATGATGCAATACAGATAGGTCGTGCGATGGACCAGCAGCATATAAGCAAACGGCAGCGGTGTATTATGAATGCGCTCGCAGGCCGCCAATACAATGGTCATAGACGTCAGGCGCTCGTCCATGTTCTGTATGACTTGCTCTGACACCAGTCCTTGACGCCGAATGTCGCCGAGCTGCTTACCCATGAGGCGCATGATGTAATCAGGTAGGTTGCGCGCTTGGCGCATACTATCATGGTGTTTCGATGCGACAAAAGGCTCGACATCATGCCAAGGTGACGAGCCGCGCAGGCGATGGCGCACAGCATGCGCAAAAGCAATGGTCAGGTAAACCATCGTTCGCCCAGTCTCGTGCCCATTCTCGGTATCAGTATCTATAAAAGAAAGCACTTGACGGGTTAAGCTACGCGCATCATATACCAACTGACCCCAAAGCCCTCGAGCTTCCCACCAGCGTTGATAACTGGCATTGTTGCGAAATCCAAGAAATAGCGACAACGCGATTCCTAGCAAGGTAAAAGGAGCCATACCATAATAAGGAAAAGAGTCAGGAAGCCAGTGCTGAATAATTGTTATAAGTGTGCTGAGAAGCGCGATCAGCAAAATTTGCGGATAAATTTTTGGAATGACAGAGCCGTGCAGGGTAAAAAGTATCTTGAGGGCGTTTGGGGTTTGCCGGACAATCATGTCGGTTTCCTATCGATGGCATGTATAAAAAAGCGATGACAGAGGTATCAATCAGCGTATACTCAAATCATCGCGACCTATCATATCAGTAGTTACCAATATGGCAATAATAAGATGATACTTAAATACTCAAATCACTTTTGTATTGCGCAGCAGCAAGGGGAACGGTAAGCACGCTTTAAAGGGTCTCTTCTTCACGCAGCGTCAGCACTTCATAACCATCGGCAGTCACCGCGATGGTATGCTCCCATTGGGCAGAAAGCTTTTTGTCTGCAGTCACCACCGTCCAGCCGTCTTTTTTCATTTTTACTTTGGCTTTGCCTTGATTAATCATTGGCTCAATAGTAAAGGTCATGCCTTGTTCTAGAACCAAGCCTGCACCAGCGCGACCATAATGTAAAACTTCAGGCTGTTCGTGCATTTCGCGACCGATACCATGCCCGCAGTATTCTCTAACGACAGAGTAACCGTGCTGTTCGGCATGGCTTTGAATGGCATGCCCAACATCGCCGAGCGTTGCGCCCGGCTTGACCACACGGATACCTGCCCACATGGCCTCATAAGTGTTATCGACGAGGCGTTTTGTTAAGGGCATCACATCGCCAATCATATACATTTTGCTAGAATCGGCAATAAAGCTGCCTTTTTCTAAAGTAATGTCTACATTGATGATGTCGCCTGATTTTAGGACTTGATTGCTTGAGGGTACACCATGACAAACCACTTGATTGACAGAAGTATTGAGCACGTATTGGTAGCCGTATTGACCTTTGCTGGCAGGTCGCGCCTGCAAAACATCCACAATATAGCGCTCGACTAAATCATTGACAGTCATTGTGGAGATGCCAGCGACCATGTGCGTATCTAGGTAAGCAAAAACCGATGCCAATAAGCGTCCAGACTCGCGCATGATGGCCAATTCTTCAGGTGTTTTTAGCGCGATTTTAGCCATCGATAAGATTTCCTATATTAACATCTGCTCGTTTTAACTGCTCGCTGATGATATCGGTATAAGATGCGTGAGGATTGGCCTCGGCCAACATACCTATCTTTATCCAATACTCTGCCTGCGCGTTAATCGAACGTACCATTACCGCACTGGCTTTACGAAGCTCTTCGTGTAGCGCATCATCAATCTTAACAATACCCATTATTTTACCTAGTATATGAAATGTATACGAATCATATATATTGTATAGTGCCATTGCAAGCTCGTTCTTGTATTCCTTGATGAAGACATGTAGTTATAGCACTCGAGCCATCAAATCGATGACCCAAAAAAGCCGAGATAAACTCGGCTTTTTTATTGGTGCTTAGTTTGCTTTATGATTAATCATTCTCTAAGAACGAACGCAGATGCTCAGAGCGTGACGGATGACGCAATTTACGCAGTGCTTTTGCCTCAATCTGACGAATACGCTCACGTGTTACGTCAAACTGCTTACCTACTTCTTCCAAGGTATGGTCAGTTGGCATGTCGATACCAAAGCGCATTTTTAGTACGCGTGCTTCACGCTCAGTCAGATTGCCCAATACATCACGAGTCGCTTCACGCAGACCAGCTGCGGTCGCATCATCAACAGGGCTTGAGATAGTACCATCTTCGATGAAATCACCTAGATGTGAGTCTTCATCATCACCGATTGGCGTTTCCATAGAGATAGGCTCTTTGGCGATTTTCAGTACTTTACGGACTTTAACTTCGTCCATCTCTAAGCGTTCACCTAACTCCTCAGGCGTTGGCTCGCGTCCCATTTCTTGTAGCAACTGACGTGAGACACGGTTTATTTTATTAATCGTCTCGATCATGTGTACAGGAATACGAATGGTACGCGCTTGGTCAGCGATAGAGCGGGTAATTGCCTGACGAATCCACCATGTTGCATAGGTCGAGAACTTATAACCACGGCGGTATTCAAATTTATCAACCGCTTTCATCAGACCGATGTTACCTTCTTGGATTAGATCCAAGAACTGTAAACCACGGTTGGTATATTTCTTCGCGATAGAAATAACCAAACGCAGGTTAGCTTCGACCATTTCTTTTTTGGCGCGGCGAGCTTTTGCTTCACCGACAGCCATACGGCGAGCGACATCTTTCATATCGTGAATTTTCATGTCGAGCTGCTGCTCGTAATCACGAATGCGACGTTGAAGTAAAATGACGTCGTCTGCGACTTTTTCTAAGGTACCAGCAAAGGCAGGCTTACCCTTGATACGTTCAATGAGCCAGTCGACGTTGGTTTCATTGCTAGGGAAGGTCTTACGGAATTCTTCGCGCGGCATACGACCACGGCGAATGACCAAACGCATGATTTGACGCTCTTGCTTACGCACGTCGTCATAGACGTCATGCATGATGGCCATGACTTGGTCTGACAAGCGATTGTTCAACTTTAGCATCATAAAGCGTTCGGCAAGTAGAGCATAAGCAGTATCTGCTTCTGTGCTACCACGGCCATAATCTAGCAAGGCTTGCTTGGCTTTAATAAATAAGTGTTCGATTTCTTCTAGACGCAGACGTACTTCTTCAGGATCGATACCGCTGGTTTCTTCTTCAGCTTCCTCTTCAACGTCGTCTTCATCCTCGTCCTCATCATCAAGCGCCGCTGCTTTGGCTTTTGCTTTGATCACAGGCGGATTTTCTTTCTCTTCTTTTATGCGTTCACGTTCTTCTTTTGCTGCCTCTTTTGCTTCTTGGGCAGCGATTTTGTCTGCTTCGGTTTCAGGATCTAAAAAGCCAGTAATGACGTCAGAAAGCTTTTTCTCGCCATCTTGTACTTTTTGATACTCATCAAGGACGAACTGTACGGTGCCCGGCCAGTAAGACATCGCATGCTGTACGTCACGAATGCCTTCTTCGATACGCTTGGCAATGGCGATCTCACCTTCACGGGTCAATAGATCAACCGTACCCATTTCACGCATATACATACGCACAGGGTCAGTGGTGCGACCCGGCTCAGTCTCAACAGAGGCCAATACCGCCGCTGCCTCATCCGCTGCCATGTCATCATCGCTTGAATCGTCGTTCATCAAGATGTCATCGGCATCAGGCGCAGATTCAAAGATTTTGATACCAACGTCGGTCAGCATTTGCACAATATCTTCGATCTGATCGCTTTCGGTAATAGAGTCGGGCAGTTGGTCATTCACCTCAGCATAGGTGAGATACCCTTGCTCTTTACCCATTTGGATTAAGGTGGCCAGTTGAGATGTGGACTTAGAAACTGACTTATCGTTCATAAATACTCGCTTACTTGCATCGGACATTTTTATATTGTGACGCGCTATCGCTCGCTCAGTGCGTTGATATAATCAATCGATTCATCAAAATATGGCGTAGAGGTTGTCAATAATATCAAAAATGAGTTGATATGAATAAAGGCTCAAAATACTACAATTACAATGCTAAAAAACTGCTAGAAATTAGTAACGCTAAAAAGTTTTCAAGATAACATTATCTAAAAAATAATATATAAAAATAACGGTCCCTAAAAACGGATACTTCAAAATAATATCTAAAATTTGTGCTTAAGGAGGCGGATTATTGCCATCTATTAAATTGGGCTATAAATAGTTAGCGACACAGTTTAACACACACCAGCGTAATCAAGCACGAGGTAGTGATATCTACCGACCATTTCTTACTGATTATTTTATATCAGCCAAATGATTAAATGGCAATACATGCTATTGGGCATAATCATTAGTAGTGGGGGCAGCCGCTATACTTTTAAAGGGTTGGAGATTTTTTAGCAAAAATAATGGCAAACGTTAAGATTTGACGGTAACCATCTGCGCTGACTGCTCAGCTTGCTGCGCGCGTAACCAATCATTTAATAATTGCGACTGCTTACGGACAATCGCCAGCTTAATATGGTCAGGATTTTTGATGAGCTCTTGCATCTTTTTTTGCAGATGTAACTTGAGCAACTGCATCACCAAGTTTTCGATCAACTCATCCAAGCTCAAAATATTTCTGCCAATTAATGTCTTATAAAATCCGCCCCAGCTACGGCTAAGTGTTTCTTGGGTGATTGGTTTGACATTAGACAATATAAAGTGTGCGGCGGCGTTGGCATCTTTGGGTAAATGATTCAGGCAGCGTTTGATGGTGCTAACGATATCCAGCAAGGCGATATCTTGCAAATCTTCCCAAGCAAGCGGACGCAAGATGTCAGGCGCGGCTTTTTGCTTGATGTGTGCTGGCAGCTGTAAATCATTAATACCTGCCTGCTGCCAAATGGCTTCGATAGGGTCTTCAATTAAGGCGCGTGGCTGAAACAAAAAACAAAGTTGCAATTGCTGACTGATGGTCATGTCACCATCAAAATCTAGCAGCGCATCTTTGGCTTCGATATTTTGGCTACGTTTACCACCCAGCTTCTGATAGACGTCATTGTTCAGCAAATAGCGAAAGCTACTGCCTTTAGGTAATGCAGTGGTCAAGGCACGTACTTGCGACATGAGCTTGGCTTTGCCTTCTGCCAAGGTTAAATCGTAACGCTCGCTTAAATAGGCAAAAATATACTGTGACAATGGCATGGCATTCGCGATTTGCTCACGCATGGCATCGCCGCCCTGACTCTTAATAAACGTATCAGGATCATGATTATTTGGTAGGGTCAAAAACCGCAACTCTTTGTCATCGGCCAGTACTGGCAAAGCCACTTCAAGGGTACGCCAAGCCGCTTTTTGTCCCGCGCTATCGCCATCAAAGCTCAAGGTTAGGGTAGGGTTTAATGTTAAAAGTCGTGAGATTTGGCTTTCATTGATCGCCGTACCCATCGAAGCGATAGCGCCATAAATACCCGCTTGGTAAAGGGCAATGACATCCATATAGCCTTCGACCACTAGCCAGTCGTTGGCACGCTGCTGGCGAGACTCATAGTAGCCGTATAGTACATGCTGTTTATGAAAAACGGGTGAGTCAGAGGAGTTGATATACTTGGGTTTTACCTCATCATCGAGCGCCCGTCCACCAAAACCAATGGTACGGCCTTGATTGTCTCGAATCGGGAAAATGACCCGATCACGGAGTAGATCATAATCGCGTCCTGACTCTGATTGGCGCACCAAGCCAAGCGCCTTTAGCCCTTCAATATCTTGTGGAAACTGATGCTCAAGATGCTGCCACCCAAAGGGTGCATAGCCTAAGCCAAAGGTCTCAAAGATGTCTTCTGTGATACCACGCGATAAAAAGTAATGCTTGGCATGCGGATGAAGGGTGAGATTGTGCTGATAAAACTGCTGGATTTGCTCTAACAGCTCATACAGGTTACCGTCTTTATCGGAAACGCTATGATCATCGTACAATGCCGCAGCGTCAGTATCGCCACCTGTCAACCATGCTGGCGGATAGCTATTATCATCTTGGTAGTCTGTGCCATAAGAATCTTCTGGATAAGACGCTGAGTCGTAAGCATCTAGCGGTGGATACTCATCGTAGCCGTTGCTACTGTCGTGATAAACGGGTTGATCGGTATCGCCGTACTGGTTTTGTTGCTGAATAGCTGAAGTAGCGTTAATAGAAGGCGCATTAATTGTTTGAGCCGGACTTTTAGCGTCACTTTTAGCGTCGATAGTCGGATTAGGTGTTGGCGGTGGTGCAATCGGTTTTGGTGCACGGCGCTGGTAGCTGACGTTTTGTTGTTGTTCTTCTTTTGGGACTTCGATGCCTGTCTGCTTTGATAGCTCATTAACCGCTTCAATGAACGTTAGATTTTCGTAATCGCGTAAAAAACTGATGGCATTACCGCCGACGCTACAGCCAAAGCAATGATAGATGTTTTTTTGTGGATTGACATAAAAAGAGGGCGACTTTTCACCATGAAATGGACAGCAGCCTTTAAACTCACTACCAGCACGTTTAAGCGTCGTATGACGCCCAATGATACTGATTAAGTCAGCTTGGCTATTTAATTGGTCGAGAATGTGATTTGGAATACTCATGCAAAAAACAGTTTACCATAGGTGTATTATCTTAAGCATAGGCAATATTGGGCACAAACAATATTGGGCATAGATAATGAAACAGAAACAGAAAAAATAAGGCCAACTCTGTTGTTGACCTTATCTTTTTCATGATGTGCGTTGATGTACTAAAAAGAAGAGACGTTCTCTTAATTAAAAGAGAGACGTTGCCTCAAATTTAGCGCATTTATTCATCATTCATATCGACATCTGCTGGCAGGACATCAATCCCTTGAACAGGCAATGTCGTACGGCGTACAGGATTGGTGTTTTGTGGATCGACATTGGCTTCTCTTGCCGTAGAGCCAGTGCTCGATTGGCTAGTAATACGCTCAGCGGATGCTTCAGGCAGACCTAAACCGACATTGATGCCAGTATTGGCGCGTACAGGTGAAGTGCCTTGCGCTGCACTGGCTGCTGCATTATCGCTTGGCAGTCTCAATTGACTGGCGTTACGAATAACCTGAGTTTTGGTCGCGCCGTTATAGTCGCCTATCGCAACTGATGAAGTATCTTTGTTAAAACGACTTAACTGCCCAAACGTCAATTTGTTGATGAAAGAACGCTCACGTTTGGTGTCGAGTTTAACGCGTCCATCAGCACTTAACATGTTGGGATAATTAATCTGTAATAGAGTTTTGTATTCTGCTGCCAAATCAGACATACCCAATTTATCATAGCTATAAGCTAAGACCGCGATTGCGTCTGGGATGGACTCACTAAGTGGGTAGTATTGAAACACCCATTTGGCACGGTTAACAGCAGCGACATAAGCTTCGCGCTCGATATACCAGTTGGCGGCACTCATCTCACTTTCAGCAAACTGATTGTAAATGAAAGTCATGCGCTGAGCGGCGTCTGGCGCGTAAGGGCTGTTAGGGTACTTATTAATAAGCTCTTGAAAGTTAGCGAAGGCAATACGTAAATAGGCGGTATCACGCTCAGCTTGATTGAGCTTAAACAGTTTTAAACCTTCTGATGAGCCTTGCATATTGGCCACGCCGCGCACATAGTAAGCGTAGCTGACTTGCGGATTAGAAGGATATAAGTTAATAAATTGCTCAGCGCTGGCAGCTGCCATTTCATACTTACCACTGGCATATTGTGCGTACATCATGTCGAGTAATGCTTGCTCAGCGTACTGTCCAGTAGGATAAAAAGTGCGCAGATTGGTCAAATCTTCGATGGCTTGTGTATAGCGGCCTTTATCAATCTGGGTAATGGCGTCGTTATAATAATTCTGCTCTGATTTTTCGGCAGTTTCTACCGCATCGACGTCTTTACCGCCAGTCAGATTTTTAAAAGTCTGACAGCCCACTAAGTTTACGCTTAGCGCAAGTAGGGTTATTGAGGACAGTTTGATAAACGTATTGCCAACAGCTTGCATACTTCTTCTCCGACACAAGACGTATAATAGCAGCGACGCTATCATACTAGATATTAGGTTAATGATAAAAAACGATGCGTAGGCATCAATAGTGGTCTGTCATCTACTATGTCAATCATCGGACATACCAGTTATCGTTATTAAAAAACGCTTGATGGCATAGGGTTTATATCAAACCAAATGCTTTTAATAAAAAATTCGATAAGCATACAGTGGCATAGCATACAGCAAAATATGGCTATACTTTATAGAATAACGTTTGCTTCGTCTATTTTTTCGCCATCTATATTGTACTTAATCCAATCGTGCTCATCGAACTTGAGTCAGTATCGTACAGTTATTAGTCTACTGCAACACAGGTGCGATATGCTGCTGCTCGCAATGAGCTGTACACCAGCGCATGTCAGTTTGATATTTTAACATGAGCTGCTGTCACGAGCGATATCGAATGTCGCTGACACTGACAAATATACAGTAAATTACAGCAATGTCATATTTTAGAGAGTTAAGTACGGCGCTGAGGCTCTCTGCGGTATAATCAAAAAATGACAGATAACACACAGCTTCTATAGGGCTTAGGCGCTTGGCATGCTACACTAGCACGGTATTGCCTCCGCTTTTTTCGACGACGATCGCTTTTATGATAAGTAATTGATAGCGAATGGCCTTTTGTTTTTTATAGCGTTACGCTTAACACTTTATTAGAAATTTTCTCAAAAGCTACCTTTCAAAACCATGTCAGGCGCTTTGCCATATATAAATCTGCTATGAATAATAATGCTATGACTACCCATTTACCACCGAATCAATCACGACAGACTGATTCATCAGCACAAGAGTCACCGATGCCAAATGACGTTTTAAATAATAGTGAATTACCTGACGATAATCAGTCGATGCTTGATGAGCAAAGCCATAGCGATCATGTTTTAGAAGACGCTGTGTCAGAAGAAGCTATGTTAAAAGATAGTGATGTGCTTGACGATATGATAGATAGCAGCGATGAAGATGCTGACGACATTGATGATAGCGACGATGATGAAGCGTCAGCCGCCGGTCAAGTGGTGCCAGTAATTATTAATATGACGCATACGGTTATAGAAGACGAAGCTGGTTTACGTATTGATAAATTGGCTTCAAAAATATTTACCGATTTTTCACGTGTTCAATTACAAGGTTGGATCAGTGATGGCAGCCTGCTGTATAACGGTGGCGTGCAAAAACCGAAAATTCGTGTCAGAGCGGGTGATGTGCTGCAGTTAACCACCACATTAGAGCAGCATAGTGAAGATCAACCAGAAAATATAGACATCGATGTGGTCTATGAAGATGATGACGTATTGGTCATTAATAAACCTGTTGGCATGGTAGTGCATCCTGGTGCGGGCAATCAAACCGGCACCTTGGTCAATGCACTACTATATCACTATCCGCAGCAGCACCATCTGCCGCGTGCAGGTCTGGTGCACCGTATTGATAAAGATACCTCAGGGCTATTGTTGATTGGTAAAACCAAGCCAGCACAGCTTGCGCTGATGGAGCAACTAAAGGACAAGTCGGTCTATCGTCATTATCAATGTGTGGTAGCAGGGGATGCAGCGAGTCTATCGCGTCATCGCCGTATTGACGCCCCAATCGGTCGTCACCGCAACCAGCGTACTAAAATGACGGTAATGACAGCAGGACGCGAAGCTGTGACTCATTTACTGAATGTGACCGCGCTTAATGGCAATTATTGCCTGTTGGATGTGGGTCTTGAAACGGGACGCACTCACCAAATTCGTGTGCATTTAAGTCATGTTACTTATCCGATAGTGGGTGATCGTGTCTATGGTGGTCGTCGTCAATTGCGGGCAGGACTGACAGAAGCACAACGTCAAGCGATTAATAATTTTCCACGTCAAGCCTTGCATGCCTACACACTGGGTTTCGTGCATCCAACGACTGGTGAAGATATCGAAGTCACCACACCACTGCCTGAAGATATGCAGCAGTTAATGGCTGTGCTAAGTGATGGCTATGATGACGAGTAGACCGCTCCTTGTAGGGGAGAGCGTAAAGTCGCTTGTAGAAAACAGAGCCTAGTAGTAAATAGCGATCCGTGACATAAAAATGACTCATTAAAACGGTAAATCAGCCATGACTCATCAGTTTCCTATGACATTGCTTGCACAGATTGATGATGTGGCTGTTTTTCAAACAGCTGCCTTTTCAAGCGATGACGTTGACTCACAAGACCAGCCCACAGAACAGCTAGTACGACAGCAACGTCAAGCGAATTACGGTGAGCTAAATTTAGGTTTGCATGTCAATGACGATGCTGCAAAAGTACTGAGCAATCGCATGCGTTTATTATCTGCCATCAATGAACAGCTTGCACCCTTATCATCGACAGCTTGCCAACAGGTACCCATCAAACGCTTACACTGGGTTAACCAAGTTCACGGTAAGCAAATTCATGATGTTGATGGCACGGCGCTAGGTATGACGCCAATGTCTGCTGACGCGATGGTCAGTCGGCAACAAGGGCTTGGGCTTGCGATAATGACGGCTGACTGCGTACCGATAGTCTTATATCAGCCAGCTAGTGGTCAAATAGCAGCGATTCACGCGGGTTGGCAAGGTCTGGCTTGCGGGATTATTCAAGCGACTGTGCACTGTTTTACGCAATCGGGACAAATCAAAGCTTGGATTGGTGTTTGTATCAGCCAAGACAGCTATGAAGTTGGCGCTCAAGTTCGCAATCAATTATTGAAAGGTTGCACAGAAAATAAGTTATTGAACACAGCCAGTATTGAACATTTTGATTCGTTATATGTCATAGATTCTGTGGCTACTATTAAAGGCGATAGCGAGACTCAACATGTACAGGATACGGTTGATAAGCTGTCAAGCTGTGACACAGTTGACGCGAGAAAAATCAAGCTAAACTTACCAAAGTTGGCAGCGGATCAGCTTAGTGCGGCGGGCGTTATAGTAGATGACACCTTATCTAGCAGCTGTAGTTATACTGATGACCACTATTACTCTTATCGGCGTCAAACGCATTTGCAGCAGCCTGCTACAGGTCGAATGGCGCTGGTCATTGTACGTGGCGCTGCGTAGGATTACGCTATTTGCTGTTGCGCGCAATTAACTGTTGAACTTATATTGTTTTTATTTAACCATTTATAGCCATTATTAGAGTTTGTATGAATACACCTGCCAAATCGTCCACTACTGATAGCATACCGACTGTATCTATTGCTGTTATTTATCATAGCAACTACGGTCATACCAAGCGCGTGGCTGAAGCGATCGTTAAAGGGGCGCATCAGCAATTACCAGCAGCACAGGCCAAAGCCGTTGATGTCCATAAGGTTGACTGGGATTATTTGGATCAGGCGGATTTGCTGGTTTTCGGTAGTGCCGTATATATGGGTAGTGTCACTGCTGAATTTAAGACTTTTATGGATGAAACCTCAAAGCGCTGGTACCATCGTAAATGGGAAGGCAAGTGGGCAGCCGCTTTTGCCAACTCTGGTGGGCTGAGCGGTGATAAGCTGGCGGTATTACAGCAGATTTCTTTGTATGCGATGCAGCATGGCATGAACTGGATTGGATTACCGCTGATGCCGACAGGTCATGAGGCTCATGATTTAAACCGTTTATCTAGCTTTTTGGGCTTGATGACCCAGTCGCTTGATGGTCCCCCTGAGGAAACGCCAGGACGTGGAGATATTGATACGGCTATTTGGTTCGGCGATCATTTGGCTAAGACAATTATCAAGCATCAGCCGGCGGCACGCCCTTGAAATGAATGGCTATTGAGTCATTCAAGGTAATTTATTAAACATTAAAGGCAGATATCAAGCCGATATCTGCCTTTTTTTGCTTGTTTTATGAGTGTGATGGCACTATTTTTGATTTTTTGTACTGGTATTATTTTGAACCTGCACAGTGGTAGCAAGCGTATTTTTGACCAAGATACTATTGGTAGGGGTGGTATTCACAGGGATAGGGCTGTCGACAAATTGAAATGATTGGCAGCCTGTCATTAACAGGGCTGATGTCAGTATATAAGCAAGAATCGGTAACTTCATAGTGGTGTCTCAGGCGGCGATCGGCAACGTGGAAATAGCGCCTATCATAAACAAAATATGGTGCGTTGCAATAGCTTGTTTCGTAGCATTATAAAAATCTGACTGGTAAAAAAAGCGAGTGCTAACTTAAGTCTATGTATCTATTATGTACAACTAAAATCGATGATGACAAAAAATGAAGCAAATTTTTGACAGCTATCTACAATGATAGGTTTTTTATAAAAGATATGCACCCAAAAAATAGAACTTTAGTTACTGATTTTAAAGGTATTATTTAAATAGCTTATTATTATAATATAAAAAAATATATTACTTTATCAAAAACTGATAATGATAACGCGGTTCTTTACGTTTTGTAAAAATTTGAGACTAATACGTTATTCATTAAGTAATAGTAGCGAAATAGTCTTACATTAATAGAGTGAGTAGACATCATTTAGTAACTATGCTTAGTAACTACGCTTATGAAATTACTTTTGTCACGCTATTTTACTCAGCATTTACTGGATAATTTGCTACCTCATTTAATGGACTATCAATTGAGTATAACAAGTCGTCACTCATTAAGGCTTGCTCAATATTAAATTTTTCATCTCAATCATTCGTCCTAATAATAATTACAACACCCTAGGTGCCAGCTATATGAGGATATTATGAAGCCACTTTCTGTGATGTTATCGATGCTCGTCATTGGTATGACCTCCAGCGCTGCGATGGCTGAAGGCGCAAGCGTCGTCAATACCAGCCTAGCGAATGCTAGCTTGCCTAATGCCAGTTTACCTAATATTAGTCCAGCCAATAGCGAGCTTGTCAATCGCGGTGCTTACATTGCCCGTGCGGCCGATTGCATGGCATGTCATGGCGAAGATTATACTGGCGGTACAGCGATCGAAACGCCGATGGGAGATATCTACTCAACCAATATCACCCCGTCTAAACGTTATGGTATCGGCGATTATACCGAAGCGGATTTAAAGAGCGCGTTGAAAAAAGGTCGTACGCCAAGCCATATGCTTTACCCTGCCATGCCATATCCTTCTTATAGTGGCATGAAAGAAGAAGATATCAGTGCGTTGTTTGCTTATCTGCAAACCGTACCTGCTATCGATGAAGCACCGAAATATAAAACTGACCTGCCGTTTCCCTTTAACATTCGCAGCTTAATGATTGGCTGGAATTTTCTCAATGTCCCGTCTACTGAAAATCGTGATGGTATCACCGAGACGCAGCAACGTGGTGAATATATTGTCAATAACTTAGAGCACTGCGGTACTTGCCATACCCCGCGTAATAGCACTATGGGTTTCGATAAAAAAATGTATCTATCAGGTGCTCAGCTTGGTCATTGGCATGCACCAAATATCACGCCTGACGAGTCGAGCGGTATCGGTAGTTGGAGTGAACAAGATATCGTCACTTATCTGCGTACTGGTGAGCTTGACCAGCGTGCCTATGCAGGTGGTCCTATGGGCGAGGCGGTTGCACATAGTACGCGCTACTTAAAAAATGAAGATTTGAATGCCATTGCTTCTTATCTAAAAGCGGTGCCTGCTATCCAAACAGATGATAAGGTCGCAGCCGTTGATGTCTCGCGTTTGCCCACACCCATTAGTGAATCTATCACTCATGATTTACTGGCGCAAAAAGATTATTTAGCCCAAGCCAAAGCGCAGGTGAGTAATGGCAGCAATTCACCAGAATCGCTATATTTGGCAGCTTGTGGTAGCTGTCACGGCGTTGACGGTTATGGTCAGCCTGATGCGCGTTACGCTCCTATCGTTGGACTCAGCAGTATTCGCCGTGAGAAACCTGATGCGCTGGTCAATATGATCCTTCATGGGGTAGAAGGCGCGACTAACACGTCACCTATCATGCCAGGGTTCTCAGATGAGCTAAATAGCGAGCAAATCGCTGGTATTACCAATTATGTGCGTGTGAATTTTGGTGGTCTCAACAGTAGTGAGGTGAGTGCTAATGATGTTGATCGTATCGCAACGACAGGTACTGACAAGCCCTTCTTAATCAAATACGCGGGCTTACTGGCAGTAATCGGCATCATCGTGACTATTATTATCATTGTGTTTATTATACGAACCATCTTGCGGTCTAGGCGCCGTCGTTAATTCATTGATTCTATAAAGACGATTTACATATTTATTATAGGACAAGACCTACAGGCAACATGGTAAGGCACAACAGCTCGAAAAACAGACGTAGAACTAAGTCGAGCTGATTAATAATATATATGCCTACCGTCTTGCAGGAACGTCTACTTTAAGGACACTATTATGAAAGACATGCTTCAATCACCAACGCGGCGCCAACTGCTCTCGATGATTGGTAAAACAGCGGGCGCGACTGCGATGTATCAGGCAATGACGACGTTAGGATTTGCGTCAGAGTCGAGTTTTAAAGAGACCATGGATCTTAAGGGTGCACCTCCTGGCGCTAGTATCGTCATTCTTGGTGCGGGTCTTGGCGGACTGACCGCGGCTTATGAGTTACGTAAAGCAGGTTACGATGTCAAAGTGCTCGAATATCAAAATCGTGGCGGCGGTCGTAGCTGGACATTGAACAGTGGGGACAAATATACCGAGCTTGGCGGCGAAGAAGTCACCTGTGATTTTGAAGAGGGCAATTACTTTAATGGTGGACCGTGGCGTCTGCCAAGCCATCATTATGCCGTCTTCCATTATTGCAAACAGTTTGGCGTTGAAATGCAGCCCTTTATTCAAACCAATGATCGTGCTTATTTGCATCGCAGTACTCATTTCGACGGCGTGCCGCAGCGTTTGGGTGATGTGAAAAACGATATCCAAGGTCATGTTGCGGAGCTGCTATCGAAATCAGTTAACGTCGGTGGTCTTGATCGCTCGGTCAATACTGAGGACAAAGAAAAGCTATTAGAAGGTTTAAAAGGCTGGGGGGTGCTAGATAAAGATTATCGTTACCGCGCCAGTAATGAGACCAGTAAACATCGCGGCTTTAGTGTGTTTCCAGGTGGTGGCTTGATGCCTGATGCGACGCCATCAAAACCTTTGCCGATTAGTGAGATACTAGATTCAGGTATGTGGGCAGATATTTATGGCAACCATATGACTTATGGTCATCAACCGACGATGTTTCAGCCAGTAGGTGGTATGGGGAAAATTGGTGATGCGTTCACCCGTGAATGCCGCGATATGATTGAGTTTAATGCAAAGGTCACTAAAATTCATCAAGATGACAGTGGCGTAACGGTCGATTATGTAGACAGCAACAGCCCAGATGGTGCCACCAAGACCATTCGTGCAGATTGGTGCGTGTGCAATATTCCATTAACTGTATTGACGCAGATGGATATCAATGTCTCAAAACCAATGAAGCAGGCGATGGCCGCTGTGCCTTATGAAACCTCTTATAAAGTCGGCTTAGAGTTCAATCGCCGCTTTTGGGAAGAAGATGAATGGATATTTGGTGGTCTGACTTATACCGACATGCCCATTGCGCAGATTGCTTACCCGTCACAAAATATGTTTAAAGATGGTACAGGCGTGCTACTCGGTGCGTATGGTTATGGTCCGACGTCTTATAAATTTAATAGCTTAACGCCGCAAGAACGTATTAATGTTGCGCTTGCTTATGGTAAATACATCCATCCTCAGTATCCAAAAGAGTTCCGCGCAGGGACATCAGTTGTCTGGCACCGCATCCCATGGACGCTCGGCTGTTACGGTATTTGGAATGAGTCGACCCGTCGTCAGCATTACGATACCTTGTGCAGTATTGATAATCGTATTGTGCTGGTAGGCGAGCATTGCTCACACATTCCGGCATGGCAAGAAGGCGCTATTTTATCTGGTATGGATGCCGCAAAGCGCCTACATAAAAAAGCAAAAATGCTTGTTTAATAACGCTTGGGTTATATAAATAACTATAAGATTCAGAGGCTATCATGGACAATGCAATTGTGAAGAAGGCAATCGTGGAGAAAGCAATCTTGAAGAAAAAAGTCATGAAAAACATGGCACTAAAACTGCTGACGGTGATGCTGATGAGTGGGATCAGCAGTGCGACACTGTTGGGCTGTAGTCAACAGTCAGATGATGAAGTGACGGTTTCCAGTGTACAAGATCAGGATTCCTTAACAACCAATGACTATCAAGCAAGCCGAAATACGGGTGCGTGGGGCGGCGTTTATATGAGCCGTGAGGAGCTTACTGCACCTGCTATCAATATTGTAGACGACAGCTCATTGCCCAATATGGAAGACGACCCAAGTATTACTGAATGGGACGCAAAGTTTGAAGGCACAAATGGCTTTGTGACGACAGATGGCAAAAAGCTTTATCACGACTCTTGTGCGGCTTGTCACATGCACAAAGGCGAGGGTGCTTACGGTGCAGGCTATTATCCGCCACTGGCGAATAACAGTAAGATGCAATCAAAGTATTACATCATCGATATCTTGATTAATGGCTTTCGTGGTATGCCCTCATTCCATGGAATGATGAACGATGCGCAGATGGCGGCGGTTACTCAATATGTGGTCAGTGACCTAAATGGTTTTACCGATACCGTGACTGCTGACGATGTGGCAAAACTGCGGCATCCAAATCCATCAGCGGGTGATCCGAGTGATGATTAATCGTGTTTACTATTTTAGTCAATAATTGTCCAATATATCCTAGTATCAAAATGATTTAACCGTGCTTCGCAATATAAAAAAGCGCCTAATTATTTATTAGGCGCTTTTTTATGAGCAAGACTTGATGAATTAAGAAAGATGGTTTATTTAGGACTAGATGACCAGACTGGTGAGCGAATAGTGCCTTGACCAGACTTACCAAACGACTCGCCACCATTCAATGATTTGATGGTTAATACGCCTTTGCCACCTTGCTTTGAGGCGTAAACGACCCGCTTACCATTAGGCGAAAAGCTTGGCGCTTCATCGATACCCGTATTGCCCAAGTTAGTAGTGACCGCGCCGCCGCTATTCATGATCGCCGCTGAGCGACCACTTAAAAAGGCAATTTGTGAGCCATCGTTACTAAATTGCGGGCTAGTGGCATAACCGCTACTTGATACCTTAGTAGTACGTCCTGAACCAAACTCATAACGATAAATCTGTGGTTTGTTAAATCCAGTTTTGTCTGATACAAAAACAAAGGATTTGCCATCAGGCGCATAACTTGGTTGCACTTCGCTACTTGGCCAATTGATAAGTCTTCTAGGTTGACCACCACTGGCACTCATCTCATAAATATCGGCACTGCCTTCAAAGCTGCTAGAAAATAATATCTTGCTGCCATCAGGAGAGAATGATGGACTGAGATTGCTGCCAGGGAAGGGCGTTAACGGGGTTGCACCGCCACCGCTCACACTTTGTACATAAATAACGGGATAAGATTTATCACGTTGTACGGAATAAGCGATGCGATTGCCATCTGGCGACCATGTTGGTGAAAAGATAGAACCGGTTACTTCAGTAATGGTTTTGGCATTTTCACCATCGGCATCCATCACTTTTAAACGTGAGACTTTTTCTTTACCAGTACCAGTCTCTTCAATATAAGCAATACGCCCTGAAAAGTCACCTGGCGTACCAGTAATTAGCTCATATACTTTATCAGCGATGACGTGACCAGCATAGCGCATGCTTTCTTTGTTATTGTCAGCCGTTAAGCTTTGTTTGCCTTCGATTACTCTACCAGATTTAACGTCAATCACTTCGTAATCAGTTACTATTTTACCTCGATTGCTGCGGGTGCTGCCGACCACTAGATAAGGAATCCCCATGCTTTGCCATACCGGCAATGTGCCTGCCAGCTCGCTGCTACTGCGCGGCTGCTGTGGTAGATCTTTGCTAGTCACTTTTAGCTCTGTTTTGCTCAAATCATTTAGAATAATTGGCGATAATACAGAATCACCAGCAAAGGGTACAAAGGCGACTTGGTTTTGTTGTCTTGGAGCCACAACTGTTACATCTATCTCCATTGGTTCAGCATTAGCAGTGTAAAAAGGTGACAAAAATAAAGGAGAAAGTAAGAGCGCAATTGGTGTCATACGTAAAACAGAAGCGGTCGATAATGTCATAAGTCAATACCCTAATTTAATGATGTATTAATAATGAATCAATTTTACTATTTTTTAAAAATTATTTAATGGTAACGTTAATCACTAAGTTTGCAAAGCTTGCGGGATTATTAAGATCAATTGGCAATGGGCTTGAATCATAAGCTGCTTTTTCCGCGGCTTCATTCACCTCTCTATTCAAATCTCCATTTGAGCCACTAGCTTTGGCAGATAGTACGTTACCTCTTGTATCTAATTTAAGAGATATTTTAGCGGTTTTACCCTGTGTCTCATTTGGTGCATTAAGGTTGCGTTCAATCTTATCAGCGATAGCATTTTTGAACTCACCGGTAGAGCGAGAAGAGCTATTTGTGCTACCTTTTGCGGTACTAGAGGTGGCAGAATCACCAGATATGGTTGACTCACCATCTTCTGACAAGCTAAAGCTTTTATCTGCGCTACCAGAATCACCTGTATTAATCTTTAAATTTTTATCAGTCGCAGTAGGGCGTGTAATCTTAGGCGGATTATTTTGTTTATTACGGAGATCTTTAAGCTGATTTTGTTCTTCTATCAGTTTTTCATTTTTGTTTTGCTCCACCTGACTATGCTCTTCTGTCACCGACTCATCTAATTGTGCTGCCCACTCTGCCATTCGACGTTCGTAGTCTTGGTTTTGCTCAAGTAAACGTTGATGCTGCTCTTCACTCATCAGCATTGGTTGACTGGCAGGATCGTTAGAGCGCGTAAAGACAGGCACACGCTGCGAGTTGGGCTGACTGGCGCTAAAACTTTCTGATGATGAGGTGCTCGATGCACTGCTTGTGCTAGTTTCAGCTTGCATCGCGCTAGCTGCCGCTGCACGATTGGCAAGGATTTGACCTTGCATTTCAGCCAATTGCTCAGGGGAAACCATGACCGTCTCAATACTTTCCACAGTGTCGGTTTTAGTGTGTTGATAAGTATAAACGAGTATCCCAATCACGAGACCATGTGCCAGCACGCTAAGTAGCGTAGGCAATGTTAGCCCATTGCCTTCAGGTTGGGTCGGTACATAAACGACAGGAGCATTATGCATGGTAAAGATACTCAAGGACGAGGTTCATCAAATTATCTACTTTATTATAGCAAGCTAAGCGAGGAATAGGATTTATTACAATGATGGTGTGGGCAAGGGTGCGCCTGTTAATAATCCCACCTTTTGAATGCCCGCTTTTTGTAAGGTGGCCATGAGTGTCATGATAGCGCCATATTGATTGTTTTGATCGGCATTAATCATCACTTGTACGGGCTGAGCGCCTACATTGCTGCTTTGGCTTTGCAGATTGGCGAGCGTATCAATCAATTCTGGCTCACTAATCGGCAGGTCGACATTGTCTTCATAACTGATAAAAATATCGCCACTATCGGTCAAGGACACAATGACGGGTAGTTGGCTTTGGCTCATGGTATTGGTTTGCTCTTTTGGCAAGTCAACATCGACGC
This sequence comes from Psychrobacter sp. Ps7, assembly GCF_022129225.1. NCBI lineage: Bacteria > Pseudomonadati > Pseudomonadota > Gammaproteobacteria > Moraxellales > Moraxellaceae > Psychrobacter > Psychrobacter sp. Ps7. Next base: position 62,749 of record NZ_JADQAH010000010.1, read on the forward strand.
CCGTAATCAGCATGGGCGCTGTGACCATAAATATGACGAGCAGCACCAACATCACATCGATATAAGGAACGACATTCATCTCCGCATTTAGCGCTTTTTTTTCACGGCGATAGGGACTCTGTTTCATGATTTCATAGTCCTTGTGCCTGATTGGCAGTAGATTGCGTTTCTCTCGTAGCGACATTGTCTCTACCAACAGTGCTTTCTGCACTGGTCTCGCGCTGGAGCATGCCCGTCATTTCATCACAAAATAAAGCACGTGAATCGTACAAGCGACTAGATTTGGCGGTAAAGTGGTTATACGCCAGTACGGCAGGAATCGCTGCAAACAAGCCCATAGCGGTTGCGATTAGTGCTTCGGCAATACCAGGTGCGACAGAGGCGAGGGTCGCTTGTTCCGTTTGTGATAACCCTAAAAAGGCGTTCATGATGCCCCAAACCGTACCGAACAATCCAACATAAGGCGCGACTGAGCCAATGCTCGCTAGCGTGGTCAGTCCTGATTCTAATAGTTGCTGCTGACGTCCTAAACCGACTCGTAGCTTGCGCTCAACACCATCGATGATGTCATCTTTGGGTTGGCGCTTTTTATGCATTCTTAAGTATTCAGAAAATCCCACATAAAATATTTGCTCAAGTCCTTGGCGTTCAGGCGAGCCTTGTACGCCTTGGTAAAGCTTGGCTAAGTCTTCACCTGACCAAAACCAAGTTTCAAACTGTTGATCGAAATTTTTGGCCGTACCAAGCCGCGCGCTCATACGAAAGATAATTACCCAACTGACTAAAGACGCCAATAACAATAATGCCATCACAATCTGCACCAAGAGACTGGCTTGGGTAATAAGGTCGATAATATTTAATGATTCAGGCATGTATGGGACTCATGGGTAATTAATAATAGCTGGCATGGCGCGACACGCAGACCAGATAGGATCTTTAATAACGAAAATATAATATGACAGTCATGATGCATATTGCTATCAGCCGCCTAGTGTACTGCTAAATGTCGAAAAGGTCATTTGTTAAAGTGTTAAATACCAAATAATTAACAGCTGTTTGTACAATTCGTAGTATAAGGTTAATTTATATGTGGATGTCTGAAATATTGTCTGGCTGTTATGTCTTAATTGACTGAAAAGGTGGGTTTGTACCCATAAGGCACTGGTAATGATTGAATTTGTACCGCAACTTCTCTAAAATGTTGCACCTTGTTACCGCTGTCTTTTGATAATGACGTCGCCATCCATTGGCTGACGTCATATTTATTTTAGGCATCAATAAATTTGTTCTTTCACTAGCAAGCTGGGCGCGACACTTATGAATGCAATTGAACGCTATTTTGGGATTAATGGTGAAAACACCACAGTCAAAACGGAAATCCTTGCCGGTATAACCACCTTTTTGACCATGGCTTATATCATCTTTGTCAACCCCAACGTATTGGCGGAAGCTGGTATGGATAAAGGGGCGGTATTTGTTGCCACCTGTTTAGCAGCGGCAATAGGCTGCTTTATTATGGGTATCTATGCCAGACTGCCGGTGGCACTCGCACCAGGTATGGGTTTGAACGCCTTTTTTACTTACGGCGTTGTATTGGGCATGGGCTACGCTTGGCAAACTGCGCTAGGTGCTGTTTTCTTATCAGGTTGCTTGTTTATCATTTTGAGTTTGTTTAAGATTCGCGAATGGGTTATCAATGCCATTCCAAACAGCCTTAAGCAAGGTATTGTGGCAGGTATTGGTGCTTTCTTAGCATTTATTGCGCTACAGAGCTCAGGTATCATTGTCGGTCGTGATGCGACATTGGTGATGCTAGGTGACATGACCTCATTTGCACCTATGATGGCTGCTTTGGGTTTCTTTATTATTATTGGTTTGGTCTATAAAAAAGTCCCAGGTGCCGTGACGATTGGTATCTTGGTTATCACCGTGATTAGCTTGTTGACAGGTCATACACAGTTTGCTGGCATCATGTCTGCGCCGCCATCTATCACACCAACATTGATGGAGCTTGATATTGCGGGTGCGTTTGACGTTGGTATGATCAGCGTTATTTTTGCCTTCTTATTCGTCGATTTATTTGATACGACAGGTAGTTTGGTTGGTATTGCCAATAAAGCGGGTTTGATTGATAAAGACGGCAATATTCCTAATATGGACAAAGCGCTACTGGCGGATTCTACTGCTACGGTCGCTGGTGCAATGCTGGGTACGTCATCGACCACCAGTTATATTGAGAGTGCTTCTGGAGTGGCATCAGGTGGTCGTACAGGTCTGATGGCAGTGACGGTTGGCGTATTGTTTGTACTGAGTATTTTCTTTGCACCATTGGCTGGTATGATTCCTGCTTACGCCACAGCTGGCGCGATTTTTTATGTGTCGGTACTGATGTTATTTACCCTAAAAGAAATCAACTGGGAAGATTTGACAGAAGCGGCTCCTGTAGCGGTTGTTCTGTTATTGACCCCGCTGACGTACTCTATCGCTGATGGTATTGCGCTTGGTTTTATCACCTTTACCGCGGTAAAACTGATGACCGGTAAATTCTCTGAAATTACGATCCCAGTTTGGGTATTGACCGTTATTTTACTGACCAAGTTGGTGGTTTTATAAGTTTTACTAGGATGCAGTGAGCGTTCGATATTACTTTGCTGCTTTTGAGTTTTGTTACGTTAAATTCCTCTTTATTCGGAAACGATAAAGGGGTTTTTTTTGATTTAAAATGGCTCAAATTCCTCTAAATTTATTCAAGTGTTTGATTTAATAAAACAATTAATCGCCAATAGTAAATAGAAAAGTATAACCAGTGCGTCATAAGGGATAAAGTGCTGTTAACTGATTGTTTTTTAGAAATATATTAATTTGTGAAAATAAGCAATATCGTTAGTTTGAAAATTTTTTTCATGATATTATAGCCGAGTTAAGCGCATCACCTCAATCAACGCCGTAGAGGTTTTTCTTACAGTGAATTAGCAGCACCCAAGATGGCAGATTTTTTTGCTAAAGCGATTTTTTCGTTTTAATAGCGATATCTGATCATCACACTCCTTTCACTACAAACAAGAAGAAGGCACTAATGCCGCTTAGCTGTTCGTTGTTGCCTTTGTATTGTTAACGTAGCCCGTTTAACAGTCGAACGACCTACTTAACCGCTTCCAGCCTACGCTGGATTTTCTCGTTTTGTGATGGCGCCGTTTGGACTTTTGATTATTGTTATAAGTATCTATCGATAGCCATCATCTAAATGAATGATGGTGATGGCTAGTTATACCAGACGATCAGACTTCCTAAAGCACTATTTATGATGGTTTTTAAACGATAGTTATGGAGTTGTTATGAACCCAGTAGACCAGTTTACCCCGCAAGAGCCGATTTTGTTTAATCCTGTCGATTTGCTATCGCCAGATTATATTGCCCAGTCGGCAGAAATTCTGCACGCCCGTATTTCGCCGTTGTATAGCGTCGATGAAGAGCGCTGGTTGTCCAAATTATTGCCACTTGCTAAACCCAGCACAGAAGAACGTGACGCCGCTGCTGAGCAAACGCGCCAGCTGGTTGAGCATGTACGTAATGATGGCAAAGCGGTCAAGATGGTCGACTCGTTACTGCTTGAGTATAGTCTTGATACCCAAGAAGGTATCTTGCTGATGAGCTTGGCAGAAGCTTTGATTCGAGTGCCAGACAATTATACTGCTGATGCCTTGATTCATGACAAAATGAGTGTAGCTGATTGGAAAAAGCACATCAAAAATGACAACGGTTTTATGGTCAATGCCTCGACATGGGGAATGATGATGACAGGTCGTGTCGTCAGTATTGATAGTAGCACCACAGCATCAGGCTTTTTGGATCGCATGACTAAAAAGATGGGCGAGCCTGTTATTCGTAGTGCCATGCAAAAAGCCATGCGTATCATGGGTCATCAGTTTGTATTGGGCGAGACCATCGAGGACGCCAATAAAAATAGCCAACCTTATCGTAATAAAGGCTATACCTATTCGTTTGATATGCTCGGTGAAGCGGCTATTGCGCATAAAGACGCTGAAAAATACTTCAATGACTACCTGCATGCGATCAGAGCCACTGCCAGTATTAAAGTCAAAGAAGGCATGCCTAAGCCATCAGTATCTATCAAGCTGTCAGCATTGCACCCTCGCTATGAAGCCACGCAAGAAGCCCAAGTCATGGGTTTATTACGTCAACGCTGCTTGCTGCTCATCGAAGCGGCACGTGAAGTCAATGTGGATCTTAGTATCGATGCCGAAGAAGCCGACCGCCTTGAAATTTCTTTAAAACTGTTTGAGTCTTTGTACCGTGACAATTTGACGGCTGACTGGGATGGTCTTGGCTTGGTCGTGCAAGGTTACTCTAAGCGTGCCATCGCTATTTTGGTGTGGTTGGCACGGCTATCGACTGAGGTGGGAGATCGTATTCCAGTACGTCTGGTAAAGGGCGCCTATTGGGATACTGAGATCAAGCTTGCCCAGCAAAAAGGTCTGTCAGGCTATCCTGTCTGGACACGCAAAGAAGGCACGGATACTGCTTACCTTGCCTGTGCGCGTTTCTTATTGTCAGATCATCTGCGCGGCTTGATTTGGCCACAGTTTGCGACACACAATGCGCACACCCTAGCATCAATTATGACCATGAGTAAGCATAGAGACTTTGAGTTTCAGCGTCTACATGGTATGGGCGATGCGCTTTATGATCATATCTTACAAGCGTATCAAATTCCGGTACGTATCTATGCCCCAGTGGGTGCGCATAAAGATTTGCTGCCGTACTTGGTACGTCGCTTGCTCGAAAACGGTGCCAATAGCTCGTTTGTCCATCAGCTACTAGACAAGTCTTATCCGATTGAAAAGCTGACAGTACATCCCTATGACAAGCTACTGGCCAATGCGACGTTACACAATCCAGAGATTCCGTTGCCGTTAGAGATTTATGGTGCGCGCCGTGCCAGTTTTGGCCCTAATATATTCGTAGAGTCACAATGGTTGCCCTTTAAATCTGCTATCGATAGCCATTTGCATAAAACTTGGTCAGCGACGTCCATCGTCAATGGCAAAGCAGTTGATGAATATGAAGTAGAGGGCGTAACGCATAAGCTTGCGGCTCAAACCGTACGTGCACCTTGGAACCACGAAGTAAGTGCTGGTGAAGTCACTTATGCCAATGCTGAAATAGCTGGTCAAGCGATCGATGCGGCAGTGGCAGGGCAAAGTGTCTGGCAAGCAGTATCAGCTGCTAAGCGTGCTGAAATATTGCGTAAGATAGCTGATCTCTATGAAGAAAACTACGCTGAGCTAATGGCGCTATGCCAAATCGAAGCGGGCAAAACCCTTCAAGACGGTATTGATGAAATTAAAGAAGCGGTTGATTTCTGCCGTTTTTATGCCGATGAAGCAGAGCGTTTAGACGACGTCGTGCATGAATTTACCGATTTGGCTGGCAAGCAATCTCGTCAAGTTTATAAAGCACGTGGCACCTTTGTCTGTATTAGCCCATGGAACTTCCCATTGGCTATCTATACGGGTCAAATCGTAGCGGCGCTAGCAGCAGGTAATACGGTGGTGGCGAAACCTGCCGAACAAACCAGCTTGATTGCCCATTTTGGTGCTCAGCTAATGTACCAAGCAGGCGTACCAACACAAGCCTTACAGTTAGTGATCGGTGCTGGCGATGTTGGTGGTGCATTGACAGCGGCTGACAATATAGCAGGTGTGATATTTACGGGTTCAACCCAAACGGCTCAACGTATTAACCAAAGCCTAAATGATCATGCCCAAGCCAGTGGTGAGCTACCTGTTTTTATCGCCGAAACTGGTGGTCAGAATGCTATGATTGTTGATTCAACGGCATTGCCAGAACAAGTGGTTAGAGACGCTGTCTTATCTGCATTTGGTTCAGCAGGTCAGCGTTGCTCAGCTTGTCGTATATTGTGCGTGCAAGAAGAAATGGCTGATAATTTAATTGAGCTATTACAAGGTAATATGGCTGAGCTATCGGTCGGCAATCCTTTATATGCTGCTACAGATGTGGGTCCAGTGATTGATGCGGATGCCAAACGTAGTCTTGAAGCGCATATCGAGCGTATGGACGCTGAGCCAACGGCGACTATCTTGGCACAGACGCCAATGAGCTCAAGCTCAGTTGTCAGTCAAGAACAGTCTACCTTTGTATTGCCAACAGCGATCGAAGTGAAAAGTATCGACGTGATAGGTGGCGAGCATTTTGGTCCAATTTTGCACGTACTGCGCTATCAAGCACGTGATCTGAATAAGCTGATTGATGCCATCAACGCGACAGGCTTTGGTTTGACCTTGGGTATTCATAGCCGTATCGAAAATACCGTTGAGCACATCGAGCGCCGTGCATTTGTAGGTAATACTTATATCAACCGCAACCAAATCGGTGCCGTCGTAAACGTACAACCATTCGGGGGTTGTGGTCTGTCTGGCACGGGTCCTAAAGCTGGTGGCCCGCATTATGTCGCACGTTTGATGCAGCTTAGCTCAGAGTCAAATAGCAGTAATCAGACAACTGCTAATACTACTAATACCACTACCCAAACCACCACTCAAACAGAACTCGCATAAGGAGTAGCAACATGGCGACTGAATTCAAAAAAAATCATGCCCAGGTTTGTGAATCTTGGCGATTACTTGGCGCAGTGAATCGCGCAACATATCTGCAAGCGGCTATTCCAAAGTTGGCATTGCTGACTGGTGATGCCAATAAAGCAAAGCGTTTGTTCAATCATCTATTGAGCGCCGCGCCTAGCTTGGATGAGGTGCATCGCATGACTGGTGCAACTGGTGAATCCAATGATCTATATGTCACTGGTCGTGGTAAAACCATGGTTATTGGTGGTGAATCTGCTAGAGCCATGGCGGTATTAGGACAGTTGGTAGCCGCACTATTGACAGGTAATGAAGTCATTCTGCATTGCCCAAGCCAAGATGAGATGTGCAATGAAGCTGCCAAGATACTATACGATACAGGTATCAGCGAAGATGTATTGAGTGTGGCGAATGACTCGCAAACCGTCACGCTTTTATATATCGATCGTCTGGCACAGGTTGCAGTCTCTGGCAATCGAAGCGAAGTGCAGACTATCAGTCAAGAGCTTGCCAATACCGATGGTATCTTAACGCAAGTCATCAGCGTCACCGATATGGAAGGCTTGTCAGAGATGCTAACGCCTGATTATTTGCATCGTTTTGTCACTGAGCGTGTCAAAACAATCAATACCACAGCGATCGGTGGTAATGCTAGCTTGCTTGAACTTGGTACAGAATAACCGTATTAATTACAAACCCGCTTCTCTCTTATATCCGTTTTGATAAGTGCGAAGCAGTGTTTGGTATAGCTATAAATACCGAATACGATTTATAAGAAAAAACCGCTATCTGAATAATTGTCAGATAGCGGTTTTTTTATTTGCGTTATTTGATTCATGTCTGATTAATAGATGTTATTCAGCAATATCAATCCATACCCAACCGTTCTCTAGCCATTCGCTCAAATCATCTGCATCAACATCGGTGACATCTTGACTATTTAGGTGTTCGCCATTAGCCAAACGCACCAATACCGCTACTGCGGTCTCGTCAAGCCCGTCAATGCGCTGACCATTGGCATATAGCATAATGCCATCATTAGTCTGGCTATAGAGCAAACGATTGCTATAATCCGCTTGCAAGGTGGCACCTTCTGCTAGAGCTTGCATGAGCTCATCCGTATCCAATGTATCCTCTGGCATCAGCGCATCATACTGGCGTTTGCTGACGACTTCAGAAACTGCTTGACGAATGATATCATTACCACGCTCAGACTGTAGCATTTGTAATAGCTGATCTTTGATCGCATTGATGCTGCTCGCTTGCAATTCACCTGACGCTTGCAGCGCTTGTGGCAGCAGTATTGGGATAAATAAATCGCTATCGTTGGTGGCAATATCAGCCAAGCTGTCGATGATTTGCATCAAGTTGGGACGACGGCAGCCAAATGAAAAGGTTAAGCAATCGTCTTGTGCCACACCAAAATGTGATAGCTTCGGTGGTACGTAAAGCACGTCACCCGCTTCTAATATCTCATCAAAGATAATCTCGCCCATATCATCAAACAATCGAATCGGTTCATCAGCGACAAACTCGGTATTTTTATCACAGAATTTGCCCAGTTGCCAACGTCTAGTGCCGTAGCCTTGCGCAAGAAACACATCATAATCGTCATAGTGTTTGCCGACTGAGCCAGCTTTTGGCGCATAAGAAACCATGATGTCATCACGTTGCCATTGTGGAATAAAGTCAAAGGCTTGCCACAATTGACCAAGCTCAGGTGACCACTGTTCCATATTCTGCACCAGTACGGTCCATTGCTCAGGTAAGTTATCGAAATCAGTTTCAGTCAATGGGCTTTTTTTGAGTTGCCACTGCGGCTGACCTTCTTTTTTACTTGCTGCTTGAGTCAGCAGGCGCGCTGCGGCATCTTCTTCTAGGGCTAGACCGAGCATGTCGTCAGGTTCAAACATGCCAATTAGCTGTGGTAAGCCTTGTTTAATTAAGAGTGGCTTTTTTTGCCAGTATTCGCTTAAAAATTGCTCAGGCGTGATAGAGTCGGGTAAACAAAGCGGTATAGAAGTCATGGGTAGATCCGTGTGTTTAAGTAGAAAGGATATCAAGGTAAGCAGAATATAAAACTAGAACAGTGCTTTATAGCTGACGTGTATTGGTTTATGATTAGCGTCTAGCTGATGGTCAAAATATAGCCATCAGTGCCTCTCATTATCCGTAGGAAATTTATGAAAAAATTACAGTTTATCGTCATCATCGCCAGTATGTTTATGCTGCAAGCTTGTGTGCATAAAATCGTCACTGTACCTGTAAAAGTCGCCTACAAAACCACTAAAGGCGTCGTCAAAGGCACTGTTGCTGTTACCAAAGCGATTATACCGGGTGATAGCAGTGATAAAAAAGATGAAGACGATAAAGAATAAAACCTCACCCATTAACTATGTATTTAAAAAATCATAGTGTTTAGAGTAAGGTTTTTTTAAAAAGATATAAATGAATGTTCGTTTATATCTTTTTAACATTTTATAAAGATAAGATTGTTACCAGTTAAATCTTAGCAATCCACTCTTTAATCGTGCGCGCTTGCTCCGCCGCATTACCGATATAAGTGGCTGGCGTCATCTCACGTAGGCGCGCTTTATCCGCATCGCTTACCGCAGATAGCTCATCACTTTCAACGAATGTCAGCATGGCTTCGCGAGTCATGGCATTACCACGAGTCAGAGCTTTAAGCTTCTCGTATGGGTTCTCAACACGGTAGCGGCGCATGACGGTTTGAATCGGCTCAGCCAATACTTCTTGTGCATTATCCAAATCGTCGTTTAAGCGCTGGGCATTCAATTCAAGTTTGCTGACACCTTTTAAACAAGCATCATAAGCAATCATACTTTGCGCCAGACCAACACCGATATTACGAAGTACGGTAGAGTCTGATAAATCGCGCTGCATACGTGAAATTGGCAGTTTTTCACCCAAATGAGCCAGCATGGCATTAGCAACGCCCAAGTTACCTTCTGAGTTTTCAAAATCAATCGGGTTCACTTTATGCGGCATGGTAGAAGAGCCCACTTCACCATCTTTTAGGCGCTGTTTAAAATAGCCTAAGCTAATGTATTGCCAAATATCACGGTTAAAATCGATTAGGATGGTATTAAAACGTTTGACGGCATCAAATAGCTCAGCGATATAATCATGTGGCTCAATTTGCGTGGTATAAGGGTTAAAAGTCAGCTCAAGGCTTTCATCAATGAAGCGTTCTGCATGTGCTTGCCAATCGACGTCAGGGTATGAGGCGTAATGAGCGTTATAGTTACCAACCGCGCCATTGATTTTACCCAATAGCTCTACTTGATTCACTTGCTTAATTTGACGGGCTAGGCGATAAGCGACGTTTGCCATCTCTTTACCTAGCGTCGTTGGGCTAGCGGTTTGGCCATGGGTGCGTGATAGCATGGGTTGATCAGCATGAGCAATCGCCAAATCAACGATGCTATCAGTCAATTGCTGCATTTTCGCAACCACAATCTCGCGGCTGTCTTTTAGCATTAACGCATAAGACAAGTTGTTGATATCCTCACTGGTACACGCAAAATGAATAAATTCTAATGAATCTTCAAGTGCTGCCTGACCACGGAACTTGTCTTTGATGAAGTACTCAACGGCTTTTACATCATGATTGGTCGTTGCTTCGATGTCTTTGATGGCTTGGGCATCTGCTTCACTAAAGTCATCAACGATGCTGTTTAAAAAGGCATTGGTATCGGTATCAAATGCTGCCAATTCACCAATCGCATTGTTATCTGCCAATGACTGTAACCAGCGAATCTCGACAGTGACGCGGGCTTTAATGAGACCAAATTCTGATAAATAAGGACGCAAGCTGTCAGCTTTAGAGGCGTAACGACCATCGATTGGGGAGAGTGCGGTAAGTAAGTTCATAATAATGCCTTTAAATTAAAAAAGTAAAAGTGATGAAAACTGTGAAATCACACAAATGAACACATCATATAAGACTGTGGTCAAAAAAATACGGGTAGTGTAGCAAATGTAGCCGTTGATAAAATCAAAATATGCATATAACGCTATTATTAAGGGGTATCGGGTGTATTAGAGTATGTCGTGCCATACTTAGTATTAAAGTAAAAACTACGTTTTGTCCTTGGATCTAAAATTGAGGTTACCGTTTTGACAGTACCGTTATTGCCGATAGCGACGCTGTCTGTGGCATATTCGCTTGCTTGATGGATTGGATTCGCAAGTTTTGACGTCACTATCGCGCCATTCACATTTTTTTCTTGCAAGACATCTTGTAGAACAAAGTGATTGATACTAAGGTTGGCTCGATTGGTCGCAGTAATTTTGTAGGCAATACATTGTCCTGGAGTTACTTCAGATAGGGCAGCTTTACTATAGGCAAGCTTGTTTTCTAGATTTGGTAACAATGAGGCGATTTTGCAATCGTTAAGTGCTTGTTCTTTTTCAAGGACTAAAGCTGAATTTTTATCAATCACTCTGCCAAAGTTATTATTTTCATAGTTATACTTGTTAGTAGTCAAGGAAATAACAGTTTTTTCATTAGTAGTACGAATGGGATAAGTGCTACCACTATTTTCTTCAATCAGGCAGACAGTACTTTTGCCAGATAGAGAAGCGATAGGTATTTTAATCTCATATCTACCGACAATATTAGTAGGAATATTGATAGTTTCAAGAGGAGTATTAGTAGTACAGTCAACCAGTTTGACTGTGCTACCTGCAATACCACTTTCAGCAGAGTCAAAAGTACCATTGAAGAAGTTGGTATTGTTATATATACCGCTGTCTATCGTAGCGTTATCTTTTTTGACATTGATGTCGCTATCGTTTATACCGCCATTATCATTGAATACAGTGCCTGAAAAGACATAATTGAACGGTTCACTTTCTACTCCAAAGCTGATCCATTCGTTATAGGTTTCACCGATTACGTTACGCGCAATGCCGATATTACCATTCATAATCCCTTCATAGGTCAAAGTCACGGCTTTCGAATTTCTTACCGCGACAACATAATTGCTTTGACTGTTTTCGATGCCATAACTGACATAAGTACCGCCATTGGAAATAGCGGTATTAGATGAGAGTGCAGAATACGTGCTGCCATTATTGATACTTTTAATAATATTTTCAAAAGTTGGCGTCGGTGGTAAAACTCCGTTATTTGAACTGAGGCTTACTTGTTTATTCGTATTCAAGGTAGGACTATATGGATTTTGGCTACCAGTAGCACCCGCTAGATTAGTAATATTATAATAAAATAAACCACTACCATTCACATTTGAGCTATCGGTACGCAGCTGCGGGTTGAACACAGCATTTTGTGAATTCAGCTGGGTACTATTGACTTTGCTGCCCATAAAGTAGTCGCCCATTGCATTATAGTAATAGGGGACATCTGGGTTGTTTTTGATAGTGGCTTGCGCAGGTATACTGATTTGACTATTTTGAGTAAAACTTAATGTTTGACGTGCAATTTCTGAGTTACCACCCATTGAATAGCTGGCTTGACCAATTTTTATGGTATGTATAGAGGCGTTATCATTAGGCGTAATAGTAAAAGTGTACTTAAACTTATCTTTATCAATACTAGTATTAGAATCATTCCTGATCTCAATACCGTTGGTACGCGTACCACTAGATGGTGTTATCTCAGCATTACTGTTATAACCAATATTTTCATTGCGAACTAAAGTAAAACTACCGGTAGCACCAGAACCTGCTGCTACATATGTGCCAGAAGCAGTACCAGCCGAAGCATCAGAGCTGGTAACCGTGATACTACCCATCTTTGTTGGTGCAGCCTGCAAATTAAATGACGCAGCAATGAAAGTAAGCGTAAGACCTCTCTTCAGCCATATCGAACAAGAAAATGAGATATTCAGCAAGGCGAAAAGGCGAGCGGTCATTCAGTATCCTAAAAAAAGACAAATCATTGTATTAATTAACGTTAAATGAGATGTCAAATCCCACAAGGCGCATCAATAGAGGCAATGACACCGCCGCCCAAACAAACCTCATCGATATAAAATACTGCTGATTGACCTGGCGTCACTGCCCGTTGCGGCGCATCAAATATCACTCGTACTTCTAAACCTTTATCATCAAGAGCAAACACTCGGCACGCTTGGTCTGGCTGACGGTAGCGCGATTTTGCCATACAACGTAAGCCGTCTTCGCTAAATATATCTGCAGGCGGTAAACCATCGACCCAATCGAGCTTATAAGCTTGCAGCTCATTACTCAGCATCATGGGATGCTCATGACCTTGTCCAACGATCAAACGGTTGTTGTCCAAGTCTTTTGCCAATACGAACCAAGGCTCTTCTGGGCGATCTTTGACACCGCCAATGCCAATACCACCGCGCTGACCTAACGTATAATACATTAAACCATCGTGTTGACCGATAATGTGACCATCGTCAGTGACGATATCGCCTTTTTGTGCCGGCAAGTACTGTTGTAAAAAGTCTTTAAAGCGGCGCTCACCAATAAAGCAAATACCGGTTGAATCTTTTTTATTGGCAGTAATAAGATCATGTTCTTCAGCGATTTGACGAACCACTGGTTTTTCAAGCTCACCGACTGGGAACAGTGTCTTAGCGATTTTATCGCCGCCAACCGCATGCAAAAAGTAACTTTGGTCTTTATTGTTATCAAGCCCGCGTAATAGCTGCGCAACCTCAGTGCCATTAGCATTCGTATAGTTCATACTACGGCGCGTGTAGTGACCGGTGGCGATATAATCTGCACCCAGCGTCAAAGCATAGTCTAAAAATGCTTTAAACTTGATTTCTTTGTTGCACAAAATATCTGGATTGGGCGTACGACCCGCTTTATATTCCGCTAAAAAATGCTCAAAGACGCGATCCCAATATTCCATGGCAAAATTGGCTGTATGTAGCTTCATACCGATTTTGTCACATACCGCTTGTGCATCCGCTAGATCGTCCATTGCCGTACAGTATTCGGTGCCGTCATCTTCTTCCCAGTTCTTCATAAACAGACCTTCGACTTTAAAGCCTGCTTGTTGAAGTAAAACGGCTGATACAGAAGAATCAACACCACCTGACATACCGACAATCACGTGTTTGGCGCTAGGATTTTCGATATCGGCAAGTGTTAATGGACGATGAATCGTAAAAGACTCAGAAACGGCTATGCTTGAGGTATCTTGTATGGCTGACATAAAGCGGCTCAACTATTTGTACGTTCTCCAAAATAGATATTGACACCAAAAATTATGCCATTGCTACAATAGGTAGTCTCAGCAGAACGACGTCAGCTTATCTTTTGGATCTGGTATTATGATAAAATAAACGTCATATTATACCAGTTAATTGAAACTGGTGGCGACCGATGGTGTCTAGGCATTGGTAAAATCGCTTTAGAAATTTAGATAGTGGTTTTGAATTATTTTAATCACGTTTCACTCATCTTGGAATAATAATGATAAAAATTGGTCAAGGTATCGATGTTCACGCTTTTCATAATAATGGTCAGCAGCAGCAATATGTGGTGCTAGCAGGTGTGCCTATTGAACACACGCACAGTTTGCTGGCACACTCTGATGGAGATGTGGTGCTGCATGCGCTTGCTGATGCACTGCTTGGCGCATTGGCGTTTGGCGATATCGGTCAGCATTTTCCTGATACAGATGCCGCCCATGCAGGGTTGGACTCGCGGGTGCTGCTACGTTATGTCTACAGTAAAGTGCAAGAGGCTGGTTATAGTCTAGGCAATGCTGATATCACTGTGATGTGTGAGCGTCCAAAGCTGGCACCGCACAGTCAAGCCATGCGTGATAATATTGCCAGTGATTTGCAGACGGCGGTCAATAATATCAGCGTTAAAGCCACCACCACTGAAAAGTTAGGCTTTACTGGTCGGCAAGAGGGCATTATGGCCAATGCCGTGGTATTATTAGTCCCTAATGTTGTCGAATCTAGATAGCTTGGATCGGGTGTCATCGCTGCTTGAGCACTCCGAGTCATATTGACTTGGTCAGTTGCGCGCAGATTTTATATATAGTCTATAGAGTTGTACTTGTAATACCGTGGCGCTTGCCCCATGTATCAGCCATCTCTTTTCTCAATCATTTTGTAATATCAATCACTGTTTTCAATGAACCGCTTTATCAATAGGAGCTTTTATGAGTGAGCAAACCCCAAATACTGCTGCAAACGACGTTGAACAATTGATCCGTGATCAAATCCGTGACAATAAAGTTATTATTTATATGAAAGGCACGCCGCAATTTCCGCAGTGTGGCTTTTCTGCTAAATCGATTGAAGTGCTTACTCAAATCGGTCGTCCATTTGCGTTTGTAAATATTTTAGAAAACCCAGAAATCCGTGCGACGTTACCTAAAGTCGCCAATTGGCCGACTTTTCCACAGTTGTGGATTGATGGCGAATTGATGGGCGGATCAGACATCATTTTACAAATGTATCAATCAGGCGAGCTTAAGCCATTGGTTGAAGCAAACAGCCCTGCTGCTTAATACTTGAGAGTATGCTTTGGATGTCTTTGATATTCAAATAAACTTGATAAGATAAAGCACAGTAAACCCAAATGGTCAGTTAATGGCTATTTGGGTTTTTTATTATCTTTACGCTTTAGTGTCTTTAGGCTTCGTTGTTTTTATCGAATTTACCCCCATATAGTGTGCAAGATATCAGCGATATAGATAATAATTATCATACGAGTGAGAGAGCTTTATGAATAATCAAGCAACAGAACAGCAGAACGTGCAAAAAGAAGCTACTGAGCAAGCGGCAATCGAAAAACGCCGTGAGCATTTAAAAAATGAATCCACGCGCATCATTGAAATTGCTGGCAATGAGCCATATTCAGCCCTGAAATGTATTCATCAGCTTAGCGTGGCAGGCGGCGCAACAGAAGCCACTTATATTGCGATTGAGCAGCGTATCGTTGCGGATCAAGATTCTGCGGGCGCTTATCATTTGGCATTATTGGCACAGAATACGCCAGATTTACCCATCGATGCGCGTCAACTTATCGAGATGGTCGTTAATAAAGGTGATAACCACCAGCGTTTGGCATTGCTAAAAAACTTGCTGCTACCGCCAGTGGACATGATTAAAGAGCAAGTTCTGGCCAGTAATGATGGCGATGCCATTGGCTTGATGAATGCTTATTTGCAGATCAATCCAGAAGGTTATGGCAGTCAGCATATGCTGAGCAGTGGTCAATCAGATCAAATCGTACCGCTGAGCCCTGGTAACTAGGCGCTAGTTATTAAGTTACTAGTTACTAAGTTTAACAGTGATGCTTAACACTTAATGTAAATAGTTTCTACTGCGGCATTTTTTAAGCATCAAAAAATTGTTATAATGATGGGTTAGCAATCCAATATCTAGCGGCTTTTCCAAGTCGTTAACTTTTTAAATCCGACTGACGTTTATTTGCTGATGACCATGCTATTTAGCCATAAAATTCTGGTAATAATAGTTTTTGGCTAAAAGCGGCGTTATGAGTCAAGTGAGGCGTATATGCAATACCCAAAAAATTACGACGTGGTAGTGATCGGTGGTGGTCACGCTGGCACAGAAGCTGCTTTGGCAGCCGCACGTATGGGCGCGCAGACCTTGCTGTTGACACATAATATTGAGACGCTCGGGCAGATGAGTTGTAATCCAGCAATTGGTGGTATCGGCAAATCCCATCTGGTACGTGAGATTGATGCGCTTGGCGGTGCAATGGCGCTAGCAACAGACAAAGCCGGTATCCAGTTTCGCGTGTTAAACAGCCGTAAAGGCGCGGCGGTTCGTGCCACGCGTGCGCAAGCAGATCGTATTTTATATAAAGCCGCTATTCGCCATACGCTTGAGAATCAGCCAAATCTTGATATATTTCAACAAGCAGCTGATGATATCTTAGTCGAAAATGGTCGTGCGACGGCAGTGGTTACTGCAACGGGTATTATCTTTAATACGCAAACGGTGGTACTGACCTCAGGAACCTTCTTGGGCGGGGTGATTCATATCGGTTTAGAGAACTCAAATGGTGGTCGCGCAGGTGATCAACCTTCTATCAAGTTGGCAGATCGTTTACGTGAGCTTAAGCTACCAGTCGGGCGTTTGAAAACAGGTACGCCCGCACGTATTGATGCGCGTAGCGTTGACTTTAGTGTGATGACCGTACAGCCGGGTGACACGCCGCTACCTGTTATGAGTTATATGGGTGACGTGTCTATGCATCCTGAGCAGGTCAACTGCTATATCACCCATACCAATGCGCGCACGCATGACATCATCCGTGAGAATTTAGACCGTTCGCCGATGTTCTCTGGCAAAATCGAAGGCGTGGGTCCACGTTATTGTCCGTCAATCGAAGACAAGATTCATCGTTTTGCGGATAAAGACAGCCATCAGATATTTATCGAGCCTGAAGGTCTGACGACACATGAGCTATATCCAAATGGTATCTCAACCAGTTTGCCGTTTGATGTGCAATTAGAGTTTATTCATAGTATGAAAGGCTTAGAAAACGCGCATATCACCCGTCCAGGCTACGCGATTGAGTATGATTATTTCGATCCGCAGAACCTAAAACCAACGCTAGAGACTAAGTCCATCGATCGCTTGTACTTTGCTGGTCAGATTAACGGTACGACTGGCTACGAAGAGGCTGGCGTACAGGGTTTGCTAGCAGGTACTAATGCGGCGCTAGTCACTACTAATAACAGCGAGTTTGACGTGTGGACACCGCGCCGTGATGAAGCCTATCTTGGCGTGTTGGTTGACGATTTGATTACCCATGGTACGACTGAGCCATATCGTATGTTTACGAGCCGCGCAGAATATCGTCTATTATTACGTGAAGACAATGCCGATCAACGTCTAACTGAAACAGGTCGCAAGCTTGGTCTTGTAGATGATGTGCGCTGGCAGGCTTACCAACAAAAAATGGAAGCAATTGCCACAGAGACCTCACGTCTCAAAGATATGTGGGCAACCCCTGCTAACGCGCTAGGCAAAAAAGTCACAGAGCAAACGGGCGAGGTGCTGTCAAAAGAATCAACTGCTTTTGATTTGCTCAAGCGTCCGCAGATTCATTTTGCTGATATCGCTGCCATCACTGATTCGCAAGTCGATGCGCAAGTGGGTGAGCAGATAGAGATTTCTGTCAAATACGCAGGCTATATTGACCGTCAGCAAGAAGACATTGATCAGATGAAGCGCCTAGAAAATACAGCGCTGCCACTGGACTTTGATTATAGTATGGTATCAGGCTTATCAAATGAGATTGTACAGAAATTGACACAAGTACGTCCTGCGACGCTTGCCCAAGCTGGACGCGTGAGCGGTGTGACGCCTGCGGCCGTTCAATTGCTAGCCATGACAGTGAAGAAACAGAAAAAAGCGAAGGCCGCGCTAGATTCGTAATAGTAGTATAACTAGTATAACAAAAGCCCATAGCGATATATCGTTATGGGCTTTTGTTTGTTAAAAATACAGCCGCTGTTAAAAGAAAATAGAGCAGGCGCTTGTCTTACTTGCTATTTTGTCTCTATACTAGGTTAGAAAACTTAATGATTACTTGTCAATTTATCTCGCTGATGTCCATATCATGATGGGCTTGTCAACGAACTGAGCCTATTTATGATTGATGCTATTGTCTTTGCTATTACCATTGTCTTGCCCAACCTTGCCTTAATGTGGTTGGGTTTTTTTATGCAGAGACGCGGTGAGGCGAGCCAGACTTTTATTGATCAAGCATCGAGCTTTGTCTTTAATTACTGTTTACCCTGTTTGCTTTTTTTTAGCGTCGTTGATAGTGATGTCGATTACAGCAAACAAATCACGCTGATAGTGGCTGGTATTCTGGTGACATTCATCTTGTTTATAGGTGCAGAGATTTACGCCAAATATTTTGTGAGCAAACCGGCTGATCAAGGGGTGTTTGTACAAGGGATATTTCGGAGTAATATGGCTATTATTGGACTGGCAACGGTTGCTAATGCCTACGGAGAACGTGGCTTAAGTATCGGCGCTGTCTATATGGGTGTGGTGACGATACTGTTTAATATCTTAGCGGTTATCACTCTCAGCCGTGTGTCCAAAAGTGTGGATGATACTTGGCTCAGTCGCAGTACCATGATTATTAAAAAACTATTTACTAACCCACTGATTATCGCATTGGTAGCAGCATTTGCTTATAAGGCATCACCACTGCCGCCTATTACAGGTGTGATTCATACGACTGGTGATTTACTGGCGGCAGTGGCATTGCCCTTAGCATTGATTTGCGCCGGTGCCAGTATTGATTTGAAGTCGATGTTGCACCCTTCAGGGCTATCCATGCAGGCGAGTATCGGACGTATTATTGTTGCGCCATTGATTGCCATCGCTATTGGACTCGGATTTGGTCTATCAGGTGTGCATATGGGTGTGTTGTTTTTGATGGCAGCTTCACCAACAGCCGCCGCCAGCTATGTAATGGCAAAAGCCATGGGTGGCAATGATGTGTTAGCTGCTAATATTTTGGCTTTTACCACCGTCGTAGGTATGTTTGGAATGGCGATTGGTGCGGCAATATTACGCGGGTCAGGATTAATGTAGTAGCCGTTTGGCGTGATAAAACATGTTCTAATAATAAATCTATAAATAGGAGTACTCAAATTGCAATTACTAAACAAAGCAATCGTGACCGAACATCTCAATATGCAATCTGCCATTGGGGCGATAGAAGCATTGTTGCATCAACAGGCAGCGCATCCCAATTGGATCAAAGCGCCTGAACGTTTGGTCATTGAAACTTTTAGTGAAGATGACGCCCATAGCTTAGGTTCGCATTTATCCATGCCAGCCACGATGTATGATGGTAAGAACGAGTATACAGCCGTAAAATTGGTCACCATTTGTCCTGATAATCCGAGCCGAAATTTACCAACCACAACGGCGATTATTACCGTGTCAAACAATGATACTGGTGAGATATTGGCAATTATGGATGGGGTTTATATTACCCAAGTGCGTACGGCAGCATTGTCAGGTATTGCGACCAAATATATGGCAAGCGCTGACTGTCAAAGTGTGGCGGTGGTCGGTTGTGGTGGCATGGCTTATGAGCAATTACATGCGGTAATGACAGTACGTCCTGAGATTAAAACAGTATATTTATGGAATAGAAGCAGGGAAGGCGCTGAGACTTTCAAAGTGAAATTTACTCGTGATTATCCGCAATGGGACGTTACTATAACGGTTTGCGAAAATATCAATGATGCTATCCGTAATGCAGATGTTATCAACGTCGCAACCCGCGCAACAGAAGGCTTGTTTGATCTCAACCATATTAAATCTAATGTACACATCAACGCAGTCGGCGCCTATCAGCCTTCAATGAAAGAGATAAGCAATGATGTCATTGCAAACAGTCGCATGGTCGTTGTCGATGATTTGGTTGGCAGTCGTCATGAAGCGGGTGATTTAATCCAAGCTCACGATAATGTCGATTGTGCATGGACATGGGACGATCTGAGTGGTGACTTACAAGCGCTAGTCACAGGGGCGCTACAAGAAAAAACCGCTAAGTCTAATAATGGTGTTACGTTATTTAAATCGGTTGGTGCAGCCAGTTTTGATGCAGCAGTCGCTCTATATGTCGCACAACAAGCCGCACAAAAAAATCTTGGCTCGTCAGTTGAATGGTAATGCCATTTATAGTGACCGTACGTAAAGATTGCTGTGTTTTTCTTATGTAGCAAGCCAAAAAAAGCCCTCTTTCTAAATAAGAAAGAGGGTTTTTTATATTGCTTTAAACGTTAAATTAATACGTCCCTAGCATATTTTTAGAACGGTTATTAATTTGGATTGTCTTTATTACGTTTGTCTTCGCGCCGCTGCTTACGTTTTGGACTGGTGCGATAGGTCAAATAACCACCGACAGCCATCACCGCCAGAAAGGCAACAATGTACATGAATATTGATGAGCCGATAAGTAGTGAGGCACCGATAATAGGAGTTGCATCCATGTCAAACATCCAGCTAAGGTTTATCAATAATTATGCAAGTGTCTGATTTCATTGTAAAGTAAATAAATTTAACTCAGGTGTAAGTTCCAGTGAACGCATGCGCGCTGCCTGATCGTAAACGTTAGCCGTCACAATCAGCTCGTCTGGCTGATACTGAGCAAGGAATGCCGCCAGTCTCGGCTTGACAGTTTTCACAGAACCGATGAATGACACTGACAATGCGCTATCCACCATCATTTTTTCAGCAGGGCTCCAGATACTGTCCATATCGTGAGTAGGTTTCGGCATTTGACCTGTTTCACCACGGCGCAAGCGTACGAAACTTTGCTGCGCAGAGGTAAAATGATACTGTGCAGTAGCATCGTCATCGGCGAGTAATAAATTGGCTGCCAGCATGACATAAGGCTTATCTAAATAGGCTGATGGTCTGAACTGTTCACGATAAGCTGTAATCGCTTGCCCAAGCATTTGCGGTGCAAAGTGTGAGGCAAACACATAAGGAAGTCCTAGATGCGCCGCTAACGTAGCCCCAAAAAGAGAAGAGCCTAATATCCAGATAGGAACGTTTGACTTTGCCCCAGGAAATGCCTGTACTGGGCTATTATCTGTACCGTTCCCTAAAAAGTACATCAATTCTTGGACGTCTTGCGGAAAGCGATCAGCATCTTGCATCTGACGGCGTAGTGCCTGAAAGGTTGCGCCATCAGTACCTGGCGCACGACCCAGCCCTAAATCTACGCGATCACCATATAATGCCTGCAAAGTGCCGAATTGCTCAGCGATGACGAGCGGTGCATGGTTCGGAAGCATCACACCACCAGCACCAATACGTATATGCTTGGTTTGGCTGCCGATATGCGCTAGTAGTACCGACGTCGCTGCACTGGCAATGCCTGGCATATTGTGATGCTCTGCCATCCAATAACGGTTTAAGCCAACTTTTTCTGCTTGCTGTGCTGTTTCAACCGTTTGGGCAATGCCTTCAGCGATGGTTTTACCTTCAGGCACGGGTGCGAGATCTAAAAAGGATAAGGGGATAGCGTTACTCATAAATCACCTGTTTTTATGATGCCGCCTTTCAGCGACATGGTTATATGGTTATATTGGTATTTGATTCTAGTTATGAAAGAGACTAGCGACAGCAATGATAAACCAGCACCTCAAGAATCTAGTGCTAATTCAATATTGTTATAACTATTCGCTCAATAGTTCATATAATGGGGCGGTTCTATTGAATATAAAGGTCAGAAATTAAGACGATAACAAATCTTAATAATGGGGTAGAGTTATAACAATCACATGCGCGCCAGTCGATTTTGAGTAGAAATGAGAATAGAAAATGGCATCATTATCTGTTGATAACGATGCCATTGACGTTTAGTAAAAATATGAATTAATGGTTCTTTACTGGCTAAATTGTTTTTGACACAGTTCCATAAATGCCCGACCATACTGACGAATTTCTGCATCATCACGTACCGCCATCCAACTGGTAAAGCGCCCAAAGTGATCTACAGGTATCGCAGTTAAATTTTGATAGTGACTCGGTTCAAACGCCATCTCTGCGATAATACCGATACCCAAGCCCAGACCTACGTAAGTACTGATTACATCAGCATCGAGTGCTGCTAGCACGATATCTGGCTCCAATCCTGCTTCTTCAAAAGTTTTGTCAATCGCACCGCGCCCCGTAAAGCCACCGTGATAGGTCACAATCGGATAGCTGGCGAGGGTCGGCAAATCCACAGACTCGTGATTGGCCAGTTCGTGATCGCTTGGGACAATGACGCGATGCGTCCAGTCATAATAGCGATAGCAGCGTAAATAATTGTTATGAAGTAAAGACTCTGTTGCAATGCCAATGTCTGCCTGCCCGCGAATGACCATCTGCGCGATGGTCTCTGGATCCGCTTGTTGTAATATTAGATTGACTTTGGGGAAACGCTCTTTAAACTCTTTGACGACTTGCGGCAATACATATCGCGCTTGCGTGTGAGTGGTGGCAATCGTCAGCGTGCCAATATTCGGATTATTAAAATCGAGACTTAGGTTTTCAATCGTACGGATTTCGGCGAAGATAGATTCGATATGCGGCATTAGTGCTGTGCCCATGGTCGTAAGACCCGTTAGGCGTTTGCCTTGACGGACGAATACTTCCGTTTTGAGCTGATTTTCAAGTGCCGCAATATGTTTTGATAGGCTAGATTGACTGGTGTGCAGTACGGTCGCCGCCTGACTTAAGTTATAGCCATTAATCACCGTATGCCATACTGTCTCCAACTGCTTGAGCTGAATCTGTAAATGCCGCTGATTGACCACTACGTCGATTGCCATAACTAAATCCTATTGTATAAATATACAAACCCTGTCTGTATACAAAAGTGAAAATGTACAAATATGCAGTAAGCAGGTAGTGTAAAACAAAGTGTTTATTCTTGTATATACTTAATGGTTATCTATTTATATTTATTTGGAATATAGGATAAGTCGTTTGTCCTTTGCTAGAAGTAAACCATTACAATAAAAAAACCCTCGATTAAAGAGGGCTTTTTTAAGACAAAGGCGTATCTATTTCAGTGGGTTTTAGCGAAAACGATCCGCATTCATGACTTTATTCCAAGCAGTTACAAAGTCATGAACGAATTTCTCTAGGTTATCGTCTTGTGCGTAAAGTTCAGCGTAAGCGCGTAGTATGGAGTTTGAGCCAAACACTAGGTCTACGCGGCTGGCTTGCCATTTTACATTGCCAGTAGCACGCTCACGTACTTCATAGAGAGCAGAGGCGTCATTATTGTCTGTCTTAACGGGATGCCAAGAATAGCTCATGTCTGTCAAGTTCACAAAGAAGTCATTGCTAAGTGTCCCAGCACGCTCAGTAAAGACCCCTTGTTGGCTCTGAGCGTAGTTGGTATCCAAGACACGCATACCACCGATTAGAATGACCATTTCGGGTGCAGTCAAGCCCATCAGCTGAGTACGATCTAATAGCATCTCTTCAGGTGATATGGCATAGCTGCTTTTGATCCAATTACGGTAGCCATCATGTCGTGGCTCTAAATCAGAGAAGCTCTCTGTGTCAGTCATCTCATCGCTCGCATCGCCACGACCCGCATCGAATGGCACTTCAATTTGAACACCTGCATTAGCTGCTGCTTTTTCAATGGCGGTGTTACCAGCGAGTACCACTAAATCCGCGATGCTGACGTCTTTATCAAAGTTCGTCTGGATGGCAGTGAGCGCCTCAAGTACGCGAGCCAATTGCTCAGGCTCATTACCTAGCCAGTCTTTTTGCGGGGCTAAACGAATGCGTGCACCATTGGCGCCGCCGCGATAGTCTGAGGCGCGGAATGTACGAGCGCTATCCCAAGCGGTAATAATAAATTCGCGATGGTCGATACCACTGCCTAGTATCTGTGCTTTTAAGATCGCAATATCATCAGCGCTCAGATTAACATTGCCTTGTGGAATTGGATCCTGCCAAGTGAAGTCCTCGCTTGGCACATCCGCCCCTAAATAGCGAGATTTTGGCCCCAAATCACGATGGGTAAGCTTAAACCAAGCTTTTGCAAATACTTCATCGAAATATTCTGGATTTTGATGAAAGTTCTCTGAAATTTTACGGTAAGCAGGGTCTTTAATCATTGCCATATCAGCATCGGTCATGATTGGGTTGCGGCGTACACTTGGATCATGTGCATCTAAAGGACGATCCTCTTCCTTGATATCGATAGGTTCCCACTGCCAAGCACCAGCAGGACTCTTAGTCAGTGCCCACTCATGATTTAGCAATAACTCGAAATATTCATAATCCCATTGGGTTGGATGCGTGGTCCATGCGCCCTCGATACCACTTGAGACGGTGTCGCCAGCATTGCCTGTACCTTTAGGGTTGCGCCAACCTAGACCTTGCTCTTTGATATCAGCCGCTTCTGGCTCATCTTCTAATAAGGTAGCGTCACCATTACCATGACATTTACCAACCGTGTGACCACCAGCCGTCAAGGCGACCGTTTCTTCATCATTCATTGACATACGAGCAAAAGTAGTACGAATATCTTGTGCCGTTTTAATAGGATCGGGGTTGCCGTCGACGCCTTCAGGGTTGACATAAATCAAGCCCATCTGTACCGCTGCTAAAGGGTTTTCTAGTGATTCACGCTGATTATCATCTTCATAACGATTTTTGGTAGCCGCCAGCCATTCACGCTCGGAACCCCAATAGATATCCTTTTCTGGATGCCAAATATCGGTACGTCCACCAGCGAAACCTAACGTTTTAAAGCCCATAGATTCATAAGCCATATTACCCGCTAGTATCATCAAATCTGCCCAGGAAAGTTTGTTACCATATTTTTTCTTGATTGGCCATAATAGACGACGTGCTTTGTCCAAGTTGACATTGTCCGGCCAACTGTTTAATGGCGCAAAGCGTTGATTACCAGTGTTAGAACCACCGCGGCCGTCAGAGCGCCGATAAGTACCAGCAGAATGCCAAGCCATACGAATCATCAACCCACCATAATGACCCCAATCTGCTGGCCACCATGCTTGTGACTCAGTCATTAGATTTTTTAAATCTTGCTTGACGGCTTCTAAATCTAATTGCTTAAAGGCTTCTGCATAATCAAAGTCAGGATCCATTGGATTGGTTTTGTGATCCTGCTGATGCAAGATATCTAAGTTTAAGCTATTCGGCCACCAGTCGGTTGCTGCCGAGGCGTTCGTAGTATGCGCTTGGTGCATGACAGGACAGCCACCCATGCTTGGACGTTGTGGCTCGTGCGAAGTATCTACATTTTCACTATGAATGGTTGGTCCATGACCATCTCCTTTATCATAAGTGGTGTTACTTGCAGCATCTGATGTTGAGTTTGAGTTAGTCATCATGTGGCTCCTAGGCAGTAATCAGATAAATGGCAATCGAGGGTGTTATTTACTATTGTTTGCAAAAATTATTTGTCATCTCTAGCATATAGAATAATAATTGATTTAGGGAAGCAATTTATACAAACATATTGTTTTATAAAATAAATGGCATACCTAATAAAATTATATTTTTTAAATATATAAAAGTAAGGATTTAGTAATAATTTCTGGTTGTTAAAGCATTAATTATTAATAACTTATCAGGATAATGATTGGCTAATCACAAGAGAAAGGGGTTTATATAAAACGGTTATGATGCAAAATGCGATATTTTCCTTATTTTTATACCCATGCTCAATATGAAAGCAAACCCTAGTCTATCAGCTAGGTTTTATTAACCAGTAGAAAGAAAGGTTAATGCAAAAATATCGTTAGAATGTCTAGTCAAGGTCAGCGTTCTCAAGTACCATAATTCAATTTTGTTGTAATGGCTGTATTTGTGCAACGTTAAGCAATTTTTATCGATCCCGTTTATCAGTGCTATTTATCAGTGTCAGTTACCGATAGATGATGCTAATGATTGATAAAAATTGTGCGCGGTTGTGTTCTTTTTCTTAAGTGCTAGTGAGCGATTATGTCTGCTGTCAAATCTGTGCCACCCAATCAATCAGCTGTCAAAAAATCATGGGGAGAGGCTGCAAAGGCTTATTTAGACCCTCGTGTCATTATCATGTTGTTTTTGGGCTTTTCAGCGGGTATTCCTATACTGCTTATTTTTTCAAGTTTATCACTTTGGCTTAGAGAGGCAGGCATTGATCGTAGTGTTGTGACCATGTTTAGCTGGGCGGCACTGGGTTATTCGTTTAAATTTATTTGGGCGCCATTAATCGATGCGCTTCCTGTGCCATTTTTGACCAAATGGTTGGGTCGTCGTCGCAGTTGGATGGTGGTATCACAGATGCTTATCATATTGGCTATCTTTTTGATGGCAAATGTTAATCCAGTTAGTGAAGACGTTTTAGTCTACATGGCAGGCGCTGCGGTTTTGCTTGGCTTTTCTTCTGCCACCCAAGATATCGTGATTGATGCTTACCGCATCGAGCTTGCGCCGCCATCGATGCAGTCAATTCTATCCTCTATTTATGTGTCGGGTTATCGTATCGGCATGATCGTTGCGGGGGCAGGCGCGTTATATTTGGCAGATTTTTTTGGCTCGAATGAGACTTTTTATAGTTATGAGGCATGGCGAAATACTTACTACATTATGGCAGGTGTCATGACATTAGGGGTATTAACCACGTTCGCCAGCTATGAGCCAACGGCTGAAACGTTGCAAAGTAAAAAGCAAAAGGGTAACTTAAAAATATTTCTTATTTATTCTGCTTTATTGCTTATCCCAGGTCTGATTTTTGGCATTATTTATCTGATCAATATTTTGATTAATACAGTGTTCGATAGCACATTGGCGATGATACCGTTAATGGTCATGCCAGCGATTAAGTTTTATTTTTTGGCATTGGTCGCTTGCGCACCGTTGCTGCTGTTGTATTTGATCATCAATCAACCAAAAATTATTAATAAAGCGCCATTGGTTGCCGAAACTCGCGAAGACTACGTGAGATTAGTAGCATTGTTTGTATTTTCTGTGATCGCTTTTATCGCCGCTTATATATTGATGGGGCCAGTACTGCCAGAGTTTGAAGGAGCATTCTCCAGCTTCTTTGTTGAAACATTGCATCTGCTGATAAGCTTGGGTGTAGCGATAGTAGCAGGTTATGCATTGGTACAAGTAGGGTTGGTGAAAAAAGAAGTAGCCATGGCAACTTGGGTCGAGCCGATCTTGGACTTTTTTAGACGCTATGGCAAAAAGGCATTTTTATTATTGACGCTCATTGGGCTATATCGAATTTCAGACATCGTGGCAGGCGTTATTTCCAACGTTTTTTATCAAGACATGGGCTTTAGTAAAACAGATATTGCCAATGCAGTGAAACTCGTCGGCGTGATTATGGCGATTGCAGGTGGGTTCTTAGGTGGGCTATTGGCACAGCGTTTCCGTATGATGCATGCCATGATGATTGGCGCAATTCTTGCGTGTGCGACCAATTTGTTGTTTGTACTACTAACTTACAACCCAGGCAGTTTGCCGTTTATGTATGTTGCGGTCATATTTGATAACTTGGCAGCAGGGCTGGCGAGTGCCGTGTTTATTGCTTTCTTATCTGCTCTAACGTCTATTCGTTTTACGGCAGTGCAGTATGCGATTTTCTCTTCATTAATGACGCTCATTCCCAAGGTGATGGGTGGTTATTCAGGTGCTATCGTCGATAATATGGGCTATCCATTTTTCTTTATCTTTACCTTTGCGATTGGTATCCCGATTCTGGCGCTGATTTACTTTGTCGATAAGCATATCGTCATTGGTGATAACGATGATATTTATGGCGATGACAATAATGATGGAAGCGGCGGTAATGGAAGCCGTGATAAGTTAACCAAGGCGAATCCAAACCTGACCGATACCAAAGAACCACCCCGCGCGTCAAATTAAGCTAAGCAGTATTTTATTCTCATTGATTCATAATATTTTTAAGAGCTACTTATGACAGCATCGACCATTCGTCAAATCAAGCAGTACATTCAGCAGTTGACGAATGAGGCTGCAAATAGCAAGCTACCGCCATTTTGGCTCACCGATTGGCTATTATATGTCATCGATAAGCCTGCGATATTCTTAATGATGGATGAAGGTTATCAATTAACTGATAGTGAATTTGAGCAATTCAATGCAGGTGTGATTAAGATGCAGCAAGGAATGCCACTTGCGTATTTGACTGGTCAGCAAGAGTTCTGGTCGTTAAAATTTAGGGTCAATGAGCACACTTTAATTCCGCGACCTGATACTGAGATACTGATTGAGCAAGTATTAACTTGGATAAAATATCAGCCAAACAGTGTCAGCAGCCCAAAACGGTTACTGGATTTAGGGACAGGTTCAGGCTGTATTGCGATTAGTCTCGCTCACGAGTTAAATACGCAGCGTTCAGACAGTAACGCAGAAAGCTGGCAAGTCGTTGCGGTGGATATGTCGCCAGCAGCGCTCAAGGTTGCTCAGCACAATGCAGCTATCAATGATGTTGCTGATATTGAGTTTATACAAGGCAGTTGGTATGACGAGCTGCCCAGTCATGGCGAGCTATTATTTGATGTGATTGTTTCTAACCCTCCTTATATCGATGAGGAAGATGAGCATTTGGCACGCCTTGTAGCCGAGCCTATTAGTGCCTTAAGTGCCCCCAATCATGGGCTTGCCGATATAGAGAATATCGTAGGACAGGCACCGAAATACTTGCGTGTCGGTGGGCTACTGGCTATCGAACATGGTTTTGACCAAGGTGATGCCGCTCGCAAGTTGTTTGTAGACAGTGACTTTGAATCTGTGCGTACAGTACAAGATTATGGTGGTAATGATCGTGTTACGCTGGGTCAAATTAAGTCATCAGATTTTTGTTAATAGACTTCTTTAATAATAGGTTATTGGTAATAAATATGGCGCACACATCATATGAAGGGCAGTTGTTGGATGAAGAGCTGCTGCGTTATGCAAGGCAGATATTATTAGACGGTTGGGATATTGACGCTCAACTACGCTTAAAATCAGCTCGTGTGGTCATGATAGGGGCAGGCGGGCTTGGTTGTCCTGCTTCTGAGACGCTGGTGCGTGCAGGACTTGGGCAAATTCATCTGATAGATGATGACATCATTGAAGCCAGCAACTTGCAGCGCCAGACGCTTTTTTTACCTGAGGATATCGGTCAAACTAAGGCGCTAACAGCGGCGCACATGTTAGAGCGTATTAACCCTTTAATCACCGCTCGCGGTACAGTTGCAAGATTAAGCGAAGACAATGCTTATGAATTGCTCGATATGGCGACAGGCAAGCCTGACTTACTTTTAGATTGCACCGACAATTTTGCTACGCGTGATGTCATCAATCGTATTAGCGTGCGCTATCAAATCCCGCTATTATCTGCCTCAGCAATTGCGATGCAAGGTCAGTTGGCGCTATTTGAGCCGCAACTAAACACTGGTTGTTATCACTGCGTGTTTGGTTCGGTAGTACTTGATGCAGCGGCTGATGAGCGTACGTGTGCCAACTCAGGTGTGCTAGCGAGTACCACTGCTATCATGGGTAATTTGCAAGCGAATGCTGCCCTGCAGTATTTGGGATTAACCAAAAATCCACTGACAAATAAGCTATTAATATGGGATGGTAGCCAGATGCAGCAACGGCTGATGGGCTATCGCCAAGATGCCGCGTGTCCTGTCTGTAGTAGTCATTAGTGATTGTTCATTAGTGGTTGTGTTGCTTGTCATTACTTGTAATCACCTATTCTCAAAAACCTTTCTTATGACCATAGTTGTTTTTTTATGAAAATTCATCGTCCGCATTTATTAAAGCATACCTTCAATGTTATGAACCGTGTTCGCCAAACAGCCAGCGTGGCAGGTTTATCTGCGCTGAGAGTGGCAAAAGGTGAAAAGCCTGATGCCACATTATTAAAAGAAACGTTTGAGCAGTTGGGCACGACTTATATCAAGATTGGTCAGTTTATCGCCAGTACGCCGTCACTGTTTCCACGCGAATATGTAAAAGCTTTCCAGAGCTGTTTGGATCAGACCACGCCACTGTCTTATGCTTATATCGAGCAGGTATTGAAAGAAGAGTTGGCGGTTGATGGCATGACGCTCGCTGATAAGTTCGCCCATATCGACTCAAAGCCACTAGCATCAGCCTCTATTGCGCAAGTGCATGCGGCACGGTTGCATAATGGCGATGAAGTCGTATTAAAGGTACAAAAGCCTGACGTCGAGACCATTATGCAAACCGATTTGGGCGTATTGCATGGGGTGACTAAATTACTTGAGATTCTGATGCCGTCGATGAAGTTTGCCAGTATTGCGCCGATTATCGATGAGATTCGCCTGCGTATGCTTGCCGAGACGGACTTTATCGCTGAGGCACAAAACAGCCGCGATTTTCAGCAGTTCTTAGCCGTATCAGGCAATACGCGCGTGGTAGCACCCAACGTATATGAAGAGCTGACGACCAAGCGTGTACTAACTATGAGCCGCTTGTACGGCGTATCTATGGTAGATGAGTCGCTCATGCGTCAGTATTGTGCTGATCCTGCGCAAGTCATGGCGGATACCTTGAATACGTGGTTTGCCAGTCTCATGCTGTGCAACAGTTTTCATGCTGACCTGCACGCGGGCAATTTGATGCTATTAACCGATGGTCGTATTGGCTTCTTGGATTTTGGTATTGTCGGTAAGCTAAAAGCTGAGAGTTGGCGTGCGTGCATGGGTATGATGCAAGCCATGCAGGACAGTGACTATCAAGCGATGGCGCGCCATATGATTGATATGGAAATGACCCATGGTGGCAATAAAGTCGATGTAGTGGCGTTGGGTAATGATTTGCAGCGTATGATGAAGACTATTATGGCGGAGGACAAATCCTTTACCAGTGGTGTGCCTTTTAATAGTAAAGAACAAGCCGATGAGCTAAATAAAATGATGCTTGAGATTGTAGAGGTCGGTAAGCGCCATGGCATACATTTCCCACGTGACTTTGCTTTATTGACCAAACAGATGCTGTATTTTGATCGCTTTATGCGTACGCTGGCACCTGATATGGATATGTTTAGTGATCAACGCGTACAAATGCTAGGACACACAGAGACAGATGTGACCATGCCACCAACAGTAAACGTATCGTAGTTTTCGCTTGTATGTTTGATTATTAATCTGCCGCTGCTCTTGAATGCTCTAACACAAAGGATTGTGTGCTAATTGCCGCAAAAATGGCTCTGTCATGATGACTGCTCTCAAAAGCCGTGCTTTTCCTCATATTACCAATGAAGCTGCCATTGCCTGTATCGGTATGTACTGCATGGCAGTCGTCATGGGCTATGGACGCTTCCTCTTTACTGCTACCTTGCCCGATATTATGGTGCAACTGTCGATTTCAACGACGATTGCAGGCTGGCTTGCCTCTATCAATTACATCGGTTATTTTATCGGTGCCCTCATCGCCATGTTTGTGCCTCAGCGCTCGACGTGGCAAGCGCTGACACTGTGGGCAATTATAAGTGTCGTCACAACGATGCTACTTGTCGTACCCGATATGTCATTAACTCTATGGTATCTCATTCGTCTAATCGCAGGTATTGCAAGCGGGGTAGCGATGATTTTAAGCTCATCGTTTGTTATTCAAAGCTTAAGTCCTGAACGCCGTTCTGTACTGTCGGCAGTACACTACGCAGGTATTGGTGTGGGCATCAGTGCCTCTGCCATACTGACGTGGTGGTTGTTAGTATTAGGCTATCATTTTGATGTCATTTGGTTGGTAGCAGGCTTTACAAGCTTACCTCTGGTATGGCTACTCTATGCGGTAAAACCAAGACAAGCACACGGTTCCGACTTGCTGCGGACTGATCCTACACAGCACGTGTCAGTGCATCAAACCTATTTGAGCTTTAAGCGCGCTTTGTATGAGGCCATTGCTGGTCATCGTAAGGCTATTGCTTTGCTGTCAGCGAGCTATGTACTGGCGGGCTTTGGTTATATTACCTCTGCGACTTTTTTGCCAGTCATGGCAGCACAGCGCCTCACGACGCAGACGTATGCTGGATTGCTCATTTGGCTAGTCGTTGGTGTGTTTGCGATGTTATCAAATCCACTGTGGGGCGCACTTGCCAAGCGAATTGGTGAAATTAAAACGTTAATAGGCTTAACGATATTACAAGCATTTGGGATGTGCCTGCCCATATGGTTCGACGGCGCTATTGGTTTGTACGGCAATGCTGCTATTTTAGGTTTGACCTTTGTGGGGATGGTGTCGATGACGCTCACTTTGATTAAAAACATCAATCCTGATTACTCAAATTTGCTGATAGGATTGGCAACTTTGGCTTATGCATTGGGTCAGTTTTTGGGACCATTGGTGACGGTAGCATTGGCAGGGCAGGACGACAATTTCAATGCAGGGTTACTCGTTGCCGCCGCTGGATTGATGGTTGGACTGGTGCTATTGCTATTGTTTCGTCGACAGCCACCGACTACTATTTAAACCACACTACGATTAAATATTTCTCGCAACTCAAAACTGGTATGTACTTGAGCGACACCTTCGATACGATTGAGCCTATGTAATAAAAACTCCTCATAATGTGCCATATCGCGTACCCTTACCTTGATAAGGTAGTCTTCTGTACGACCCGTGACAATGCTACAGCTAATGACTTCATCAAAGCTCTGAATCTTATGCTCAAATTGTTCAAAGCGCTCAGCCGTATGGCGATCCATGCTAATCGCGATAAAGACGGCGAGCGGGTAGCCAAGTTTTTGCGCATCTGTTTTGGTGTGATAACCCGTGATAATACCAGCATCTTCTAAGCGTTTAATACGGCGTGCACAAGGCGTGGCTGACAGGTTGACGCGTTCGGCAAGCTCGGTGATACTCATACGTGCCTGAGTTTGCAATACGCGCAAGAGCTGTCGATCGATCTCATCAATATCGGCTAAATATGGACTATCCAGATGACTGTTTGGCATGATCTGTTGCTTTATTAGTGAATTCAGCTAATTATACTGATTAAATTGTATTTTTTCACTAAAATAGCGCCATATATTATCAAAGAAAGCTGATTTCTATTGCATAAACTCTGATATTATTATGGTATAAACATTGGTTATCTCGTATGATAAACATTGATCTAATCACCAGCCGTCCAGCTAAAAACATAAATTCCCATATCATCTAAGGATTGATTATGTCTGACCAAGCCAAACGCACTGTAGCTTCAACGACTGCAAAGATTACACCCAAAAATGCCGCTTTTGATTATAAAAAGTATCGTCCATTTGCTTTTGCGCCATCGCTGTCAGATCGTACTTGGCCGAGCAAAACGATTGAAAAGTCACCAATTTGGGCAAGTGTGGATCTGCGTGATGGCAATCAAGCACTGATTGACCCGATGACGATCGAACAAAAAATGCGTTTTTTTAAAACGTTGGTTGAGGTTGGTTTTAAAGAAATTGAAATTGGCTTTCCATCAGCGGCGCAGGTTGAGTTTGATTTTGCTCGTAAACTTATCGAAGAAAATCACGTCCCAGACGATGTGACTTTGCAGGTATTGGTACAGGCTCGTGAGCATTTGATCGCCCGTACGTTTGAGTCATTGAAAGGCGCGAAGCGTGCGATTGTCCATGTTTATAATTCAACGTGCCGTGTACAACGTGAAAAGGTCTACGGTAAAGATAAAGCTGAAATCAAAGAAATTGCTGTTACTGGTGCTAAATTATTGGTTGAATATGCGGCTAAATACCCAGAAACAGAGTGGGTATTCCAGTATTCACCAGAGAGCTTTAGTCAAACGGAAACTGAATATGCTGTAGAAGTCTGTGATGCGGTCTGTGATGTGTGGCAACCACAACAAGGGCAGGAAGTAATTTTAAACTTGCCAGCGACGGTTGAAGCGTCTATGCCCAATGTTTTTGCCGACCAAGTCGAATATTTCTGCCGTCATCTTGCCCAGCGTGAGCATGTCATTATCAGCTTGCATACGCATAATGACCGTGGCTGTGCGGTTGCAGCAGCAGAGCTTGGGGTATTAGCGGGCGCCGATCGTATCGAAGGTACGCTATTGGGTAACGGTGAGCGTACGGGTAATATGGATATCATGGTCATGGCGATGAACTTGTTTAGTCAAGGTATCGATCCAGAGCTTGATTTTAGTAACATGAGCGAAATTGTACAAGTGGTCAGCGAATGTAACAATTTGCCCTTACATCCGCGTCATCCATACGTCGGCGAATTGGTCTTTACGGCCTTTAGTGGCTCGCATCAAGATGCCATCAAAAAATCTCTCGATTATAACGAAAAGCATCAAAACGAGACGGATAACGTTTGGGATGTGGCTTACTTGCCAATTGATCCGGCGCATATCGGTCGTAGTTATCAGGATGTGGTACGTATCAATAGCCAGTCTGGTAAAGGCGGTGTGGCTTATATCTTGCAGCGCAACTATGGCTTTAATTTGCCGCGCTGGATGCAAATTGACTTCAGCGGCGTGGTACAGAAGCAAGCTGAATCAGCTGCTCGCGAATTGCAGAATGATGAAATCTTACAAACCTTTGAAGACACGTATCTACAGCAAGGCAGTTTTGAGCTATTAGATTATACGGTCAATAATAAAGGCGGTGAAGTCTACTTTACTGGTCAAGTACAAATGAATGGGGACATCATTAATATTGATGGCACTGGTAATGGTCCATTATCATCGTTTATAGACGGACTTGCCCAGCACACTGGTAAATCTATCCATGTTATTAATTACGCTGAGCATGCCATCAATCCACAGCACAATAGCGGTGATGGCATCGATGATGATACCAATAATGACAACAAAACCAATGCCAATGCCGCTGCTTACATTCAGTTGAATGTTGATGGGGAGGTTTATTCTGGTATTGGCACTTGCAGCAGTACTGTATCAGCGATGCTTAAAGGCGCCTTATCAGCGTTTGCTCAAGCAGTTAGTACTATCACTGCTTAATGTCTTTATGATCGTTTTGATAACTTGTCGCTATAACGCTGTCGCTTCTTGTCTTTAGCAAGTAAAGCGATGGCGTTATTTTTTGCATGAAAAACGACAGTCTATATGTAGAAAGTAGACATTTATGATTATCGCCTATCTTGCAGTTGGCTAAAGCATCGCGACTAATAGCATAATGTTACTTGTGTTTTTGATGTCTAAGACTTACGCTAATGTACATAACTCATATTATTATATTATTATAAACAAAAGGTTAATTATGGAACCTATCTCACTTGCTTCATTTTCATTGGCTGCTATTTTGGCGTCATTGCCAGTAAATGGCGAAGTGGTCACTAAACCGACTATTACCACTCATATCAGCCCAGCTATCGCAGGACAATGGGAAATCGACTTAGACAGTAGTATCACGATGACCAAAGAAGCCAAAGCCAGACAAGCTGTAGCAAAAGAGCTGAAACAGACAAAAAGTGATGAGCCAGAAGTAACTGCTGGTACAGAAGGCGGTGTCCTTGTGCAAAGTGAAAAGCGCGTCCTTAATATTAAGCCAAATACCAACAACCAGTTAAAGGTCTCTGCCAAAAAAGCAAGCCAGTGCCGCGAGCTATACAATTTTGCGGCCGATAATGAGATGTGGGCAGTGAGTGGCAAAGAGTGGACATATGGTCGTTACCTAATCACGCACCGCGAAGAAGGGCTGCCCATTATTGCGCTAAAAACAGTCTATGACAACAA
This sequence comes from Psychrobacter sp. Ps7, assembly GCF_022129225.1. Classification (NCBI taxonomy): domain Bacteria; kingdom Pseudomonadati; phylum Pseudomonadota; class Gammaproteobacteria; order Moraxellales; family Moraxellaceae; genus Psychrobacter; species Psychrobacter sp. Ps7. Next base: position 98,586 of record NZ_JADQAH010000010.1, read on the forward strand.
TGAAGTAGATTGTTCAGGTAACCAAATCGACCAAACTGACGAAGCGTTGATTGCGTTTTTAAACCACGACGGCAACCAAATGCAGTGGTGTGCGGATCCTGATGGTAATGAATGCTTTATGAATTTTAATAGAGTGTTGCCATAGCACTTTATCGTTAATCATAAGACTTAAGACCATTTTTTTCTACAATAGACCTCTTGCAAAAGTCATAAACCAAGCTCGAAATTAACAACACCGGCGAATA